>NZ_POPB01000365.1 GCF_002964045.1 Streptococcus suis
TTATGAATCAATTAGTAAACAAGCTGGCTTTGATAAGAAAATTGACACTGTGATTCAGCTCATTAGACGGATTACACTGCTTCAAGAAGTAACTGATAAATCTATTATTACATACAAATTCGATAACGAAAAAAATAAATATGTAGAATATGAGCGAATAGACAATCCTTACTACGAGTCCGATAAAGATAAAATTGAATTTAATTCAGATGTTTATAACAAATATAAAGAAATGACTCTCAAAATTTCACAGGAGGAAGATGATGACAGACAGAATGATTGAAAAATCCCATCTTATAAAGATGGGGT
>NZ_POPB01000366.1 GCF_002964045.1 Streptococcus suis
GAGATTATGGAGCCTTTTTGAGTATATACAAAAAGTCCCATATGACCTATAATGAAAAGCAACCACACTCACATTAGAAAGACTCATATGGAACAACTTTATCATACCACAGAACTAATTGGAATCAAAGACAAAAACATTAAAATTCTCTTCATTTTGAAACATCAGACCCATCTAGAAATCAGGGCAAAGCTAGATTACGACAGCCCTGGTTGTCCTCATTGCCAAGGAAAGTGTATCAAGTACGACTTTCAAAAGTCGTCAAAGATTCCGATTTTGGATTGTCAGGGCTTTCCGACCCTCCTCTTGCTTAAGAAACGACGGTTTCAATGCAAATCTTGCCAAAAAGTGACTGTA
>NZ_POPB01000367.1 GCF_002964045.1 Streptococcus suis
ACATGAGGATTGAAGTACCCTTAGATTTTTCTTCCTCCAAAAGAGCGATTAAGTCAGAGATAGCCACAGGGTCTAATCCCAGAAAAGGCTCATCAACAATCAACAGACTCGGCTCCACCATAAAAGCACAAATAATCATGACCTTCTGCTTCATTCCCTTTGAAAAATTGACAGGAAACCAGTCCAATTTCTCATCCAAGCGAAACAGTTTTAACAAGTGCTCAACACGTCCCCAAGCTTGCTCCCAAGATAAATCATAGGCCATTGCTACCACTTCCAAGTGCTCTTTGAGGGTTAGTTCTT
>NZ_POPB01000368.1 GCF_002964045.1 Streptococcus suis
ATGAAACACGCCAAAGTAAACAATTTAAGTACCGTTACTTATGAGCAAGTATTGTCTATTTTTAATAGTTATCTATTATTTAACGGGAGGAAATAATTCTATGAGTCGCTTTTTTAAATTTGGAAAGTTACACGTTACTAAAGGGAATGGAGATAAATTATTAGATATACTACTGACAGCTTCCAAGAAGCTAAAGAGGTCCCTAGCGCCTACGGGGAATTTGTATCGATAAGGGGTACAAATTCCCACTAAGCGCTCGGGACCCCTTGTAGGAAAATGTCCTAAGTGTGGCAACAATATTGTATTAAAAAAATCGTTTTATGGTTGTTCAAATTATCCTGAATGTAAGTTTACTTTAGCTGAACATTTTAGAAAGAAAAAACTAACCAAAACGAATGTAAAAGAATTACTGGAGGGAAAAGAAACCCTGGTAAAAGGAATCAAAACGAAAGATAGAAAGTCCTACAATGCCAAGGTAATGAAGTAATTAAAGATTAAAGGAGCTAATATTTTATGATAGGACCAGATAAGAAAAAACTTTATCCAAATGAAAATATAAAGACGGTTTGTTTTATAAGCAATCTACCTAAAAGACCCAATGTGGAGATTGGGGAATATACCTATTATAGCGATAATAAAAAAACACCGGAGAAATTTTATGATAATATAGAGCACCATTACGAATTTCTAGGGGATAAACTTATAATAGGAAAGTTCTGTGCAATTGCAGAGGGTGTTAAGTTTATTATGAATGGTGCAAATCATAGAATGGATGGAATTACAACCTATCCCTTTAATATCTTTGGCCATGGATGGGAAAAGGTGACTCCTACAATTGAACAACTTCCTTTTAAGGGAGATACAGTGATTGGCAATGATGTATGGATAGGTCAAAATGTTACCATTATGCCGGGTATTAAAATTGGTGATGGTGCGATTATTGCCGCTAATTCAACAGTAGTGAAAAGTGTTGAGCCATATACAATATATGGTGGGAATCCAGCTAAGTTTATCAAAAAACGCTTTAGTGACGAAAAGATTGAATTCTTGCTAAAGCTACAATGGTGGAACTGGAGCGAAGAGGAAATATTTAATAATCTTGAAATGTTAACATCCAAAGCAGGGTTAGAGCAATTCATGAAAAATTCCTAGACTTGGGGCCTTTCTACCACGGCACAAAAGGGAACTTAAATCTAGGGGGTGCTGGAATCTCGATTTAGCTCTAATTATTGCGAGCTAAAGAAGGCAAGCTTCATCTTTAGCTTTGATTGGAACAATAGACATTATATTATTAGGAGAAATAGCTTTGAGATTTATCACTTATAGATTTAATTTGAACGGAGGGATTACATGGTAAGTAAAACTGATGCCATTGAGATAATAACATATGCTGAAGAAAATGATATTAACATTTGGATAGATGGTGGTTGGGGAGTAGATGCTCTATTAGAAGAAGAAACAAGAGTACACAACGATATTGATTTATTTGTGGAAGAAAGTAATGGTAAAAAGTTTATTGAAATATTAAAAGAATATGGCTTTGCTGAAGTTATCGAAGCATATACCACCACATCTCATACGGTTTATAAGGATAGTAAAGGTAGGATAATTGATCTTCATATATTTAAATTCAACGAACAAGGATACATTGTTTTTGAGGGAGAAGCATATCCTCCAGAAGTCTTTAGCGGCATTGGGAAAATAGGCGATAAAACGGTAAGATGTATCGATGCTGAAAATCAAGTGTTATTTCATCTGGGCTATGAGCATGATGAAAATGATATGCATGATGTAAAACTATTGTGCGAGAGATTTAATATTCCTGTACCGAGTGAATACAAGTAACTGACAAATTCCGATTTAATTAGAATTTAGAGGAGGAAAAGATACGGCACGTTCTATTAAAGATTCCCTTTCTGGATTTGGAAGTGAACTGTTGGAACGAATAAGAGAAGATAGCAATGCAAGGCTAGATGAAGCTGACTTTGAAGAAAGAGTCATTGGGATTTATGCCTTAGCGAAGCAAAGGAATTTTTGCAGCAAGAAAGATACACTGAAGAAAAGTAAAGGATTCCTGTTGTAAACATCCCAAAGATAAATTTAGTTTAACGATACTAATTACATGTAAGGGAATCGACAATACTGTGCACAGATTGTCGGATGGATAAATGCATCCTCTGATAATATTGATGATGAAAGGAGGTTGTTTGATGGATTCTTTAAGAAGTATGAATAATGCATTGGAGTATATTGAAGAGCACTTAACAGAGGAAATTGATTATATTGAAGTATCTAAAATCGCATATTGTTCAGAGTATCATTTCAAGCGGATGTTTTCTTTTTTAGCAGGCATAAGTTTATCAGAATATATTCGGAGAAGAAGACTGACGTTGGCTGCACTTGATTTGAAAGATAGGGATTTGAGAATAATTGATGTAGCCGTCAAATATGGCTATAATTCGGCTGATTCATTTTCCCGTGCTTTTCATTCTCTGCATGGCATTCTCCCTTCTGAGGCAAGGAGTGAGAATACACAATTAAAAGCTTATCCTCGAATGACCTTTCAATTATCAATTAAAGGAGGATGCGAAATGAACTATCGTATTGTTGAGAAAGGACCTTTTAAGTTAGTAGGATTTAAGAAGAGAGTTCCAATTATTTTTGAAGGTGTCAATCCAGAGATTGCAAAAATGACTGAACTTTTAACCATGGATGTTATTAATCAATTAAAAGCAATTTCAAATGTAGAACCTACAGGTATTATTAGTGCTTCCACTAATTTTTCAGAAGGTAGAATGGAAGAGAAAGGAGAATTAGATCATTACATCGGGGTAGCAACATCAAGTAATGAAACTGCAGATTTTGATGTATTAAAAATTGATGCTAGTACCTGGGCTGTATTTGAATCGATTGGACCATTTCCGGAAACACTTCAAAATGTGTGGGGTAGGATATACTCAGAGTGGTTTCCATCTTCAGGATACGAGGCGGTTGAAGGTCCTGAAATTTTATGGAATGAGAGTCCAGACACTGGAAATCCAAAGTATCGAAGCGAAATCTGGATTCCAGTAAAGAAAAAAGACTATTGATTACATTAATGTTTATTATTGAGGGCGCTCCTAGTAAGAGTGCCCTTTTCGTAAACGGTACGATTGGTGGATATGTTCCCGTCTACCGATAGTGCCAAAAACGCAGTGGATATGTTTCCGAGAACGGACACACTTATATGACATTCATTCTGTCCTCTCGAGCCATGTGGAGTGCGTAGTGTTGCTACAACGAAGCAACGGGTAAAAATCCTTTATTTTAAGCACTTTTTCAAGCATTTTGTCTTTATTGAAAAGAGTGATTTTGACATAAAAAAGGTTCAAAAAAAGTACATTGATGTGAATGTCTGTTTGGATGTCGACTGCGTAGACAAAAAATAGATACGTCATAAAAAATAATAGTTCAGCGAGAACATTTTACTAAGTGTTCTCGTTTTTTTATTTTCAGGAGGAATTCATGAAAAAGAAGGAACAATCATCACGCCAAATCGTGATGTGCCATCTCGTGGCTATTTTAGGAGTTGATATTGAGAAAGCAACTCATCTGGTTGATGAATTGGAACAAGTAGGTTTAATCCGATTTGATGAATTCGGAAATGTTGGACTTTTAGTCTTGGAGGGATAATCATGAAACGTATTACCGCTAATCAGTATCAAACATCAGAGCGTTATTATAAACTCCCTAAAATTTTGTTTGAGAGTGAACGTTATAAGGATATGAAGCTGGAGGTTAAGGTAGCCTACGCGGTTTTAAAGGATCGGTTGGAGTTATCTTTGAGTAAGGGCTGGATTGATGAGGATGGGGCTATTTATTTGATTTATTCCAATTCAAATCTGATGGCACTTTTAGGCTGTTCAAAGTCAAAACTACTCTCTATCAAGAAAACCTTACGCGAATATGGCTTAATTGATGAAGTCCAACAGTCCTCTAGTGAAAAAGGTCGTATGGCAAATAAAATTTACTTGGGGGAATTAGAACATGAAACTACCCCAGTCTTACATACAGACGGGGCTAGTGTTAAAAAAACACTAGGGGGGTCTCAAAGAAAGACGGGGCCGGTCTTAAATTCAGCCCCT
Source organism: Streptococcus suis (assembly GCF_002964045.1). Classification (GTDB taxonomy): domain Bacteria; phylum Bacillota; class Bacilli; order Lactobacillales; family Streptococcaceae; genus Streptococcus; species Streptococcus suis_U. The sequence continues at coordinate 4,125 of NZ_POPB01000368.1, forward strand.
AGTGAGACTGAAGGAAGTGAGACTAAATATAGTGAAACTAAAGGGAGTGGTTTCCTTATTGAGGACGAGGAGGAGAGGCAGCAAGTAGATGAGAAACAAGAAGAGAACTTTACTTCAAAAGTCGATGGCGTGACCAAGTACGATCGAGATTATATTTGGGGTTTGGTTCATGACCAGTTAAGACAGTCGGGGCTATCTCAGTCAGCTAGTGACTATGCCATGATTTATTTTAGTGACCGTTATCAGTATGCTTTGGAACATATGCGATTTGCTCGGTCAGCGGAAGTAATAGCTGAATACGTATTTAATGGTGTGCTGTCAGAGTGGACCAAGCAACTGAGACGACAAGAAGTAAAGGGAGGTGATTAAGTTGATTTGGTGGATACTAGGCGGAATCTATCTGATTTCTATCATCATTTTGATTGTTGAAATCATCCGTGCACCAGATATGGATGATCATATATAGGCAAGAGTTTTACATGTGTAAGGCTCTTTTTTAGTTGGAAAGAGAGGAAAAATGAAATTTTTAGATTTATTTGCTGGGATAGGTGGTTTTAGGCTAGGGATGGAATCACAGGGTCATAAATGCCTGGGCTTTTGTGAAATTGATAAATTCGCCAGAACATCTTATAAAGCTATGTTTAACACAGAAGGGGAAATAGAATACCATGACATTAAAGAGGTCACAGACCATGACTTTAGACAATTTAGAGGGCAAGTGGACATCATCTGCGGGGGATTTCCTTGCCAAGCATTTTCACTCGCAGGCAGACGATTGGGATTTGAAGATACTCGAGGGACTCTCTTTTTTGAGATTGCTCGAGCGGCCAAACAAATCCAACCACGTTTTCTATTTTTGGAAAACGTCAAAGGCCTACTCAATCACGACGAGGGACGGACGTTCGCCACAATCCTCTCCACGTTGGATGAATTGGGGTATGATGTCGAATGGCAGGTGCTTAACAGTAAGGACTTCCAAGTCCCGCAAAACAGAGAGCGGGTCTTTATTATCGGACATTCTAGAAGATACCGTTCCAGATTCATATTTCCTCTCAGAAGAGAAAACAGCCCAGCTCATCTTGAAAGGCTAGGAAATATCAATCCCTCTAAACGTGGTTTGAATGGTGAAGTCTATCTGACGAATGGACTTGCTCCTACACTAACAAGAGGTAAAGGAGAGGGGGCAAAAATCGCCATTCCAGTTTTAACACCAGATAGACTAGAAAAACGGCAACATGGTCGTCGATTTAAGGACAATCAAGACCCTATGTTTACTTTGACCAGTCAAGACAAACACGGAGTTGTTGTCGCAGGAAATCTGCCGACTAGCTTTGACCAGACTGGAAGAGTATTCGACACTTCTGGTTTGTCACCAACCTTGACCACCATGCAGGGTGGAGATAAGGTGCCAAAGATTTTGCTGAGGGAGGAGCTGCCATTTCTGAAAATCAAGGAAGCCACAAAAAAAGGGTACGCAAAGGCAACTCTTGGAGACTCTGTCAATCTGGCTTATCCAGCCTCAACCAAACGTAGGGGACGAGTGGGAAAGGGAATATCCAATACCTTGACAACTTCAGACAATATGGGAGTGGTGGTTGCTGCTCTGGAATATCGACAGGATAAGTGGTATGAAGTCACAGGCATTGTCTTAGAGGGGAAACTTTATCGCCTGAGAATCAGACGACTGACACCAAGAGAGTGTTTCAGACTTCAAGGCTTTCCTGACTGGGCTTATGAAAGAGCAGAGAGTGTTTCTAGTAAGAGCCAACTATACAAACAGGCCGGCAATAGCGTGACTGTCACAGTTATTGAAGCCATTGCCAGAGAATTTAGAAGAACGGAAGAGGAAGAAAAACATGAACCTACTACATAAGAAAAGTATCCTAGATTGTACTGAATTAGAAGAACGTATTCACCAAGTTGAAACCAATCAGTTATTACAAAAGATACTGTCGCTCCCCAATTTTGATTGTGACTTTGAGGTGACTTTTGAAGATGATTACCACAAAGAGATGAATGATCCTCTTTTCTACGAATCCAATCTTCATCAGATTTCGGATTTTATGGATACTAGGGATATTAAAAATGGTGTAGATACTCTCTTGACGAAAGACAATCATCTGGCCTTTCGTGCCTTTGGTGAAAATTATTCTGCTAGAGGAAAGGATGGCATTTTAACGACTTTAGTGACGGTCAAGTGCTTTGATGAAGGACGGATGCCCATTGATATGAGTCGCTATTTCTCAACTCCTGAACCAACAGTTGAAAATAGCCTAACCCTATAAGGAGGTGCCTATGCTTGAGGTATATCTAGGAAATAATGCCAATACAAATCAAGATTTACTAACCATTTTGACGACCTATGGTGTGACTTATCGTTGTATAAAAGCGTGTGATGTAAACCGTGAAATCTTACTGTCACTCTTTGCCAAAACAATGGATTGTTTTGAGTTATTGTCGCCACGATTTCTTCGCTTTAAGCGTCAATATTCGATAAGTTTGAATGAAATGATTCAGCTTATTCTCCAAAAGCCAGACCAGAATCTTCGTCTGCCTCTCATTGTTTGTCAGAATCACGTCTATCCAGCTATTGGGCTAGACGAAGTGCGAACCTTTCTTCCCAGACAGGTAAAAGAAGAGCTGTTTCAGGCCAGTCTGATGAAACAGGTGACAGGGTAGGTGCGAAGATGAATGAACGATTTTGGGATAATTTAGAAATTATTCTGGCAGAAAAAGACCTCACTTGGGCAGAACTAGCTCGCAAAGTATTCAAAGGTCAATATGTTTATCCAAGTGAGTTTAATCGCCTCTATCAAAAATTACGGCATTACAAATCCAATCGTCTGATGCCACAAACTAGATGGGTTGAGCGAATCGTTCTAGTCTTAGATATTGATTATGAAGATTTATTCAAGAGGTGACAATGATAAGGATAGTGTTGTTTTATCTAGCCATACAGCTTAACGGTTTTCTATTAAGTTTATACCTACAAGAGTATATGACGATTGAGGGTATAGTCTTGCTACAATTGGTCCTATTAAGTGTGACTTGCTTAGAGATTGCCCGTCATAAAACTCTTCAAGCAAAAAATATAACCTTAAGAAATCGTCTAAGATGGCTGCTTCTTGGTTTTGTGTCTATGGTTGCTTTTGCAGTCTTCATCAGTTTCCTATTTCCAGTTCAGACTAAGAATCAAGCGGTATTGGTACAAGTAGGAAAACAGGTTCCTCCTATTATCTTTTTATTGTTTCTGGTCAATGCAAGTCTCCTTGAAGAGATTGTTTATAGGCAACTGCTGTGGGAAAAATTGACATTCCCTTTTGTACAAATAGGAGTGACTAGTTTTCTCTTTGTTCTAGCTCATAGCCCCATTCAGTTAGGGAGTTGGCTCATGTATAGCTGTCTTGGCTTGACTTTGGCTGCTGTTCGATTGAAAACTGATTGTATGACGGCAATCGCCTTACATTTACTTTGGAATAGTTTGGCTTATGTCGTAACTTTCTTGTGATACCAAAATCAAGAGTGCTTCCGTATTATGGAAGCACCTTATGTTTGATAGGGAATCGAAAAAAGAGGAGGTCACCATGTCATCTGAACAACAAGAACGTCAAGCGATGCAATACGTGGAAAGAAGTAGTTTATTGACAGTTAGAACCCTCTTAAAGCTCTTAGAGTGGTCGGCTAGGCAAGCCTTGGCTCAAGATTCAGCTTATAAGATTGGGGTTCAAAAACTGGAAGAACTCCTTCAAAGCCCTTACGTCATTGAAGCGATTGATGTTAGTAAAGACATTCTAGATAAGCCAATCGATGTGGAGAAATTTAAGGAGTTGATGGAGTCAGAAAAACTGCCAATCGCAATTAGTTGGCAAAAAGACTATCTCTACTTTTATGCCAAGGATAAGACCTTGCTCGATCATCACTTGGATGAATTGTTGAAGAAACTGATGTCTAATCCAGAGAAGCTAGAAGGTTTAACCTTTGATAAAACCTTGGACCAAGAGATAGAACTGGCCAAAGAGAAAATTAGAGTGACAGAACCTTCGGCAGTCAAAACCAAGGAGGTGACCTTGTAATGTATTCAAGACGAAAAGCTTTAGTCTTTGGACTCTTGGGTCTCGCCTTTGGTTATTTCTGCCATCGTCTAACCCTGCTCTATGATAGTTTAACCAATGCCCCACCTATGGAACGTTTTGCCTACCTCTTAGGAGAGGGGCTAAATCAAGTCTTCAATCCTTTATGGCTATTTTCCTTTACTCAAAAATCTCTTCTTGCCTTTATCCTTGGGGTTCTAACGATGACATTAGTCTATCTTTATGTATCGACAGGACAAAAGGTGTATCGAGAAGGGGAAGAATACGGTTCTGCACGATTTGGAACCAGTAAGGAAAAGTGGAACTTTTACAGTAAGAATCCTTTAAATGACACGATTTTGGCTCGTGATGTTCGTCTAACCTTGTTGGAAAAGAAGAAACCCCAGTTTGACCGAAATAAAAATTTGATTGTCATTGGGGGTTCTGGGGCAGGTAAGACCTTTCGCTTTGTGAAACCCAACCTTATCCAACTTAATTGTTCCAATATTGTCGTAGATCCTAAAGACCATTTGGCTGAGAAGACAGGTAAACTCTTTTTAGAAAACGGTTATCAGGTCAAGGTTTTAGACTTGGTTAATATGACCAATTCGGACGGTTTTAATCCCTTTCGTTATGTAGAAACAGAGAATGATTTGAACCGCATGTTAACGGTCTATTTTAACAATACCCGTGGATCTGGTTCTCGCAGTGATCCATTTTGGGACGAGGCTTCCATGACATTGGTGAGAGCTATTGCCTCTTATTTGGTAGATTTTTACAATCCACCAGGAAGTTCCAAGCAAGAGCAGGAAGCAAGACGTAAGCGTGGCCGTTATCCAGCCTTTTCTGAGATTGGGAAACTCATCAAACTCTTATCAAAGGGAGACAATCAGGACAAAAGTGTTCTTGAAGTCCTGTTTGAAGATTATGCTAAAAAATACGGTCACGAGAACTTTACCATGAGAAACTGGGCAGATTTTCAAAACTATAAGGATAAGACCTTGGATTCGGTGATTGCGGTCACAACAGCTAAATTTGCCCTCTTTAATATCCAATCGGTGATTGATTTGACGCAAAGAGACACTATGGATTTGAAAACGTGGGGCACTCAAAAGACCATGGTCTATCTTGTTATTCCAGACAATGATACGACCTTTCGTTTCCTATCTGCTTTATTTTTCTCTACGGTTTTCTCCACCTTGACCAGACAGGCTGATGTTGACTTTAAAGGGCAACTGCCTATTCATGTTAGAAGCTATCTGGATGAGTTTGCGAATGTCGGAGAAATCCCAGACTTTGCTGAACAAACCTCAACAGTTCGCTCTAGGAACATGAGTCTAGTTCCAATCTTACAAAATATCGCCCAACTCCAAGGACTTTATAAGGAAAAAGAGGCTTGGAAAACTATTCTGGGAAACTGTGATAGCCTCCTCTATTTGGGTGGAAATGACGAGGAAACTTTCAAATTTATGAGTGGTCTATTAGGCAAACAAACCATTGATGTCAGAAGTACCAGTCGTTCTTTTGGGCAGACTGGCTCAAGTTCTACCTCTCACCAGAAAATTGCCAGTGACTTGATGACGGCTGATGAAGTCGGGAATATGAAACGAGATGAGTGCCTTGTACGCATTGCAGGGGTTCCTGTTTTTCGAACCAAGAAATATTTTCCACCCAAACATAAGAATTGGAAATGGCTTGCGGATAAGGAAACCGATGAACGCTGGTGGCACTATCGCATCAATCCCCTAACCGCTGAGGAAGAGCTAGAATTGTCAGGCCATAAAATAAGGGATTTAAGCACAGAAACGACACTACATTAATAGAAATGAGGAATTATATGAATCAAAAACTATCAGGCTTTGTTTACGGAGTGGACGCTAGCTCCATGTTCTCCCAAGCCATGTCTCTATTACAAAAAGGCTTAATTGCAGTAGGAGCCTTTCTTGTTGTCATGGGCATTATCAACCTTTCAACCAACATTAAAGATGGTGGGCCAGGTGTCCGAAATGCTATTCTAGAAATTGTTGGTGGGGTCATGGTGGGAGCCGCTGGTGCTTTTGTGACTCAGATTACCATTTAGGGGAGGACAGCACATGACATGATAATGAATTTTACGTCACCTTTTGTATTTCTAGCCTCTGAAAAAGTATCTAGCGACAGCCTTTTTGAAGGGTTTCAAGTGGATTTAGAATCAACCGCCAACTTGGTTAAGTCACTAGCGGACTTTAATCCGACGGTGTGGTCTTACATGACAGCCATTACCAAGGGGATTATGCAACCCTTGGGAGTAGCTATTCTTGCGGTTGTTCTCGTACTCGAATTTTCAAAAATGGCCAAGAAAATTGCAAACTCAGGTGGTGCAATGACCTTTGAAGCCATGGCACCTATGATTGTCAGCTACATCATGGTCGCGGTCGTGATTACCAATACGACGGTTATTGTGGAAGCCATTATTGCCATTGCCTCTTATGTTATTGAACAAGTGGCAAGTCTTGTCACGAATGGTGGTGCTAATTATGATACCATCTCAGGCATTAAGGGATCTGGGATTGTAGGAAAAATGATTATTGGCTTTTTTGCGATTCTCATTTGGTTGGTACGAATGGCCAGCATCATGGTTGTCAATATCTTGATTACCATTCGCTTTATCCAACTCTATCTGATGATTCCTTTTGCCCCTGTTACCATTCCGACCTTCCTTAGTGATGACTGGAGAAGTGTTGGGATTGGTTACCTTAAAAACATCATGGTCTATGCCGTTCAAGGTATTTTGATTTTTCTAATTGTATCTCTTGTCCCCTTGTTTGAATCGGCTGGAAAGATTGCCGTATCAAATGGAGCTGGAGTGATGGAATCACTCGCCATTATGTTTGGTGGCTTGGTACAGGCTATATTGTTAATCATTGCCTTAGTTGGCAGTCAACGAACCGCCCGAAGTATTTTGGGGATGTAGGAGGAAGGGAGTCATTATCTCGCTTCCTCTTTTTATAGCTTACTTAGATTGGAGAACATTTATGAACACTCGTGTCTTTAAGGATATCTCAAAGGTTCAACACAGGGCATGGCTAGGATTTACAACTAGACAGGTTATTTTTGTATTTCCAGCTGTCGCCCTAACCATTTTGGTACTGGGCTTGAACCTATTTTATTGGCAATTTGGGGATTGGTTTGTCTATGGTTTTGTTTTTAGCTTTACCATTCCACTCATGTTATTTGGGGTCTATCGCCCTAATGATTTACCATTTGAAACCTACCTCAAGTACCGTTTTCATTATGAACTAACAGTACCAGATCGTACATTTACTGGAAGAAAAGGAGACCAACGTGAAAAAATTAAAACACTTAATGAAACCAAAGACCTCTTCTAATGACAAAAAGCAAAAGACGAAAACGCAGAAGCAGGAGATCAGACCTTCTACCGTAAATACGTTAGCCTATCAAGGGCTTTTTCAGAATGGCCTTATGCAGGTCAGCCCAAGCTATTTCTCACAAACATATCTCTTAGGAGATGTCAATTACCAAACAGTTGGCTTAGATGATAAGGGAGCTATTGTTGAGAAATATTCCGATTTAATCAATTCACTGGATGATAAGACCAATTTCCAACTGACCATTTTCAATCAAAAGGTCAATCTGGAAAAATTCCGTAAGAGTATTCTCTATCCCTTACAGGAAGATGGGTTTGATGCTTATCGTGATGAATTGAATCGCATGATGGATGCCAACTTAGAGGCGGGTGAGAACAACTTTTCAGCTATCAAGTTTCTTTTATTTGGCAAGAGCGACCAAACACCAAAACTAGCTTTTCGTTCTCTGTCACAGATTGGGGAATATTTCAAGAGTGGCTTTTCAGAGATTGATGTATCTCTTGGTTTACTTGGTGGAGAGGAGCGAGTGAATGTCCTTGCGGATATGTTACGAGGTGAAAATCATTTACCGTTCTCTTACAAGGATTTAACCCTGTCAGGTCAATCCACCAAACACTTTATTGCCCCAACTTACCTATCCTTTAAACATAAGAATCATATTGAATTGGACGATAGATTATTACAGATTGTCTATGTTCGTGACTATGGTATGGAGCTAGGGGATAAATTTATTCGTGACCTCATGCAGTCAGATTTGGAAGTGATGATGAGCCTACATGCCAAAGGCTCTACCAAGTCTGAAACCATGACCAAGCTACGAACCAAGAAGACCTTGATGGAATCACAAAAAATTGGGGAACAACAAAAGATGGCTCGGACTGGCATCTATTTGGAGAAGGTCGGCCATGTTCTTGAAAACAACATCGATGAAGCAGAAGCTCTTCTTCAAATCATGACCCAAACAGGAGATAAACTGTTTGACACCGTATTTCTAATTGGCGTGCTGGCGTATACTGAAGACCAACTCAAACAATCTCTTGATATTATCAAGCAAGTGGCAGGGTCTAATGATATGATTATCGATAACTTGATCTATATGCAAGAAGCTGCTTTTAATAGTCTCTTGCCATTTGGGAAGAACTATCTTGAAGGTGTTTCTCGGTCTCTATTGACTTCAAACATTGCCGTGAATGCCCCTTGGACTTCCGTAGATATTCAGGACAAGGGTGGGAAATTTTATGGCATCAATCAAATCTCAAGCAATATCATCAGTATTGACCGTGGTAAGTTAAATACTCCGTCAGGTTTGATTTTAGGGACTTCTGGAGCTGGAAAAGGGATGGCGACAAAACATGAAATCATCTCAACTAAGCTCAAGGAAGCAGATAGTGATACTGAAATTATTATTGTTGACCCAGAAAATGAGTACAGTATTATCGGTCAAGCCTTTGGTGGAGAGAGTATTGATATTGCTCCAGATTCCACTACCTTCTTAAATGTCTTAGATCTATCAGATGAGAATATGGATGAGGATCCGGTTAAGGTTAAGTCCGAATTTCTCTTGTCTTGGATTGGAAAGCTCTTGGACCGCAAAATGGATGGTCGTGAGAAGTCCTTGATTGACCGTGTGACACGACTCACCTATAAGCATTTTGACACACCATCCTTGGTCGAATGGGTCTTTGTCTTATCTCAACAACCTGAACAGGAAGCTAAGGACTTGGCACTCGATATGGAACTCTATGTGGAAGGGTCGCTGGACATATTTTCACATCGGACCAATATTAAAACAGACAGTCATTTCCTGATTTACAATGTCAAAAAGTTAGGCGATGAATTAAAACAGATTGCCCTCATGGTTATCTTTGACCAGATTTGGAATCGTGTGGTGAAAAATCAAAAACTAGGGAAGAAGACCTGGATTTACTTTGATGAAATGCAGCTACTCTTATTGGACAAATATGCCTCTGATTTCTTCTTTAAACTTTGGAGTCGTGTCCGTAAGTATGGGGCGATACCGACAGGCATTACTCAGAATGTAGAAACTCTTCTTTTGGATGCCAATGGTAGACGCATTATTGCCAATAGCGAGTTTATGATTCTTTTAAAACAGGCCAAGAGCGATCGCGAAGAATTGGTACATATGCTTGGACTTTCTAAAGAGCTGGAGAAATACTTGGTCAATCCTGAAAAAGGGGCAGGCTTAATTAAGGCCGGTTCCACCGTTGTTCCATTCAAAAATAAGATTCCACAACACACCAAGCTCTTTGACATCATGAGTACGGACCCTGAAAAAATGAGGACATGAGATGAAACAGGATAAAAAGGTAGTCAAACAGGCCAGGCAAAACTTTCGAAGCAACTTAAAATCAGCTCGTATGCATTATCGTAAAGAAGTTAGGACCTCAAAACAGACTGTTCCTAAAAAAGGAAGATTTCGAAAATCAGCCAAAAATTCTCTGTTTCAGGAAAAGAAAACAGAGTTAAAAGGAAATCTACTCAGTAGCCAAAAGGAAGCAGAAGAGAAGTTCATAAAGGAAATTACCTATGTTTCTCCTAGACTGTTGAAGGTAAAGGAAATCAAGAACTATCGACTTCCGCAAGCTCAAGAACGTTTGCGGACAGCAAGAAAACATCTGTCAGAAGTGAAACTAAGTGAGAAACAACAGGTAGTTAATCGCAAGTTTACTTTCCAAAAAGAAAATCCTTCCCTGGAGTCTCGCTTTCAGTTTCACCAAGAAAAATCATTTGATCGACTAATTGCAGAAAAAGACGTAAGTTCTGCCAAGCGTGAGGTTAAACAACTCAAGAAAGTCCAAAAGACTAAGAAAAACTCTACCAAATTCAAAGTTGGATTAGGCTTAGCTGCATCCGAATCGCTTGACCTGGTAGCACAGGAGGATGATTTAGATGGTCTAAGAACCATGAAGGATACTAGTTTGAAAGCCAGACGCTATGGAATGTTTACCTTTCAAGCAGGTAAGGTGGCAGTAAAAAGTGGACAGACTGGTGTGCGGTTTACCAAAACAAAATTTTCTCATGGAAAGGAACGATTCCAAAACTTCAAAAAGGGAAAAAGATTCACACGCCAGAAACCTCTTAAACCAAGAAGACGCTACCAAACCTTTTTAAAGCATGTCAGAAAACAAAGTGTCGCAGGTTTCAAAGGAATCGTCCAAGCCATTAAGGGAAGTATGACTTTCTTTTCTGTCATTGCGGGAAATCCTTTGACTTGGATTGTCTCAGGCATTCTCTTGATACTCCTTTTGATGATGAGCTTTTTCATGAGTGTTTCAGGTAGTAGTGTCATTCAACAAGATGAGATGGAGTTGTCCAAGGCCTATACCTACATGACGTGGGAAGATGCGGAGCATACGAGAACCAATGAAAAAGGGATTGCCTACTACACCAAAATTGATGAGGTCATGGTTTACATGAATCATCAATACCAAGACTACAAGCTTGACGATTTCATGGAAACAGGTGGTGCGACTTATAAAGCATTTCTCAGTCAAGTCTGGACGGACTTAAACGGTGGTGACTCTATTAAATCCATGTCTGACTTGTATAAAGAACCTGCTTACAAGCTGTCTGATGAGGACCAAGAAGAGCTAAAGGAATTGACCGAAGAAGGCAATTATTTTGCCCTTCAAGAATTGGACAATCCCTTTCAGGGACAGACTGACGAGGATAGCTTAAGCATGACCTACCGATATGGGTATGAGGTCATTGATGAGAAACCAACGCTGCATCACCATATCATCTTAGAAGCGAAAGAAGGTCAAGTCATTGTAGCTCCGATGGATGGCAAGGTATCTCTTGATGGAGAGAACGTTGTTTTGACATCTGGTAAGGGAGTGAATAAGACTAAACTAACCTTGTTTGGCATTCATTCAGGCCGAGTGAGTGAACATCAACATGTCTTGGCAGGAGATATTATTGGTCAGACCAAAGACGGAACGGGTCTAAAAGTCACCTATCAAAAGGTTGATGATGATACGGATAAGTTGGTCTATGTCAATCCAGCTTTCTACTTTCCAAAAGTAATCCAGGTTCAGACCACCATTCTTCCAACTATCGGTCAGTTTGGCGGCGATGAGTTCGAGAGAGCCAAGGCAATTTATGACTATCTTAAAAGCAAAGGTGCGACAAATCAAGCTATAGCAGCTATTTTAGGAAATTGGTCGGTAGAATCTTCCATTAATCCAAAACGAGCTGAAGGCGACTATTTATCTCCGCCAGTTGGTGCGACTGATAGTTCGTGGGATGATGAGGGCTGGCTCTCACTTAATGGTCCAACTATATACAATGGACGTTACCCAAATATTCTCAAACGTGGTTTAGGCTTAGGCCAATGGACAGATACCGCGGATGGGTCACGCAGACATACTTTATTGTTGGAATATGCCAAAGGAAAACATCAAAAGTGGTATGACTTAGAGTTACAACTGGATTTCATGTTGCATGGGGACAGTCCTTATTACACCAACTGGTTAAAAGATTTCTTCAAAAATTCAGGAAGTCCAGCTAGTCTTGCCCAACTCTTCCTCATTTACTGGGAAGGAAATTCAGGGGATAAGCTACTTGAGCGTCAGACACGGGCAAGTGAGTGGTATTACCAAATTGAAAAAGGCTTTAGTCAACCCAACGGTGGGACAGCACAAAGTGATCCAAAAGCACTTGAAGCTGTACGAGGAGACCTTTTTGAAAACTCTATTCCAGGAGGTGGTGACGGGATGGGTTACGCTTTCGGCCAATGTACTTGGGGAGTCGCAGCCCGTATCAACCAACTGGGGCTAAAACTCAAAGGTAAAAACGGTGAGAAGATTCCAATTATCAGTACCATGGGCAATGGCCAAGATTGGGTACGAACAGCCGCAAGTCTCGGTGGGGAGATAGGGACAAGTCCACAAGAAGGAGCTATCCTTTCCTTTGCGGGAGGAGGACATGGTACACCAACAGAATACGGACATGTGGCTTTCGTCGAAAAAGTCTACCCAGATGGCTCCTTCCTTATCTCCGAAACCAACTACAATGGCAATCCCAACTACACCTTCCGTAAATTATCTGGAGTGGATAGTAGCTTGAGTTTTGCTTATACGACGAAATAAAAAAAGGATATGCTAACAAAATGAATAAATGTTAGCATATCTTTTGTGTTTTTTTGTCACGATTAATCAGAATTTATAGAAATGAGAACTGTTATGAGACGAATCATCTCATCAAGAACATCTGCAAGTGAAATCCCTTTTGTATAGCTATATTTTTTTGAATAATTTTGCCATTGTTTATTCTGAATAGGGTCAGATTTGAACCTCTCGAGTAGTTCAATAATCTTTACAAAATCGAGTTCTGTTTCGCGATATGAAAATGTTCTCTGACAGGCATTTCTCAACTGAATGAAGTCAATGTCTTCTTTCTTCAGTTTGGAAAGAATATAAACATCGTAAAAATCTTTGCTTCTACTGTTCAAGAAGTTACGTGAATAGATGGTTTGAAGTTTTTCAGCTAGAATTGTTTCAATTGTATAAGCAATGATTGGAAAATTGTCTTCATCAAAAATAGCTTTATAGTCGTATGTAATCGGCTGAGGAGTTACAACATCACCTGTCGCAATATCCAAATGGATAACTTGTTTAATATTCTCAAGTTGGCACGAAATTGTTGCTCGATAGCCACCATAGTCATCACTTTCTTTAATAGCTGTGATTGATTGAATCACAAAAGATATACCTTCTTCGGAATCTGCTAAAATTTCCTTGAGTTGCTGTTTAACAGTTTCTTCTGAGAGTGTTATTTGATGGAATAAAAAGTCAATATCAACAGTGCTACGAGATTCAACTCCGATGACATTCGAAAGTAGGAATCCTCCTTTGAAGATATAGTGATTTGAATAAGAACTTTGACTTAATTTTTTCAAAATGACTTCTAGGAAGTAATAGGTCATGACGGAATTAAAGGTTAAACCAGTATTCTTTGATATTTTATGACAGAGTGCTGTTAATTTAGCTTTGTTCATATTAGAACCTCCAGAGTTTGTTTAACTTTTTCTAAAGTATTCATTTTTGTCGCATATTCATAGAGTTTTGCTAGATTTTTTTTAGGATAGTTCCCATAAGATTGAAGTGTCTTGACAAAGAGTTCGGAATCAATCTTTTCTCGATGTATTACAAAATCACAAATAATACGTTCAAAATCATATACCCTTACGTTGTTTCCCAAAGGAGTAGGTACAGTAGTCATTCCCAGCTCGCTGTATTCTTTAGAGACAAAGTGAATATTTAGATTAGCTGGAGGAGTATTAAAGCGGTAGCCTCTAGGAACTGTCACATCAAAATATTGTGGAATTTCATCTGTAAACTGTTGTAGATACAGTGCCGAAATATAAGAGAAAATAGCCTTAGGAAAACGATATTGAAAGAAGTAGTATTCATCATAGTCTCCGTTTTGGGTTAGGAAAATACCTTTTTCAACTCGGAAGATAATGCCTTCTTTCTCTAGTCTTGTCAGATATATTGTTGGAATACCTAGTGCTTTACAATCTTTGTTTGTGACAATTCCATTGTTCTTTTCTATAAAATCGAGTAGAATCTCTTTTTTTGACATGCTTACTCCTTCGATGTTGCTTTTATACGACAATTTTACAACATTTGTAGTGTAAAAGCAACATATTCTTTTCCCCTTATTGTATTGTGATAACAAAATCAAGCCTTCTTTTTTATGATGGTATTGAACTTGGGCTACGAGCTGTACAAAAAAGAGAGTTTCTCCTAGAACGGAAAGTTCTTCGTCAAAACTCCTATTTTTGTCGTGCTCGCTTAACGCCCTCGTATCTAATAAAGAGTGACAGTTTGTTGCTACATAAAAAAGAAAAGAAGGACTATTTATGACCAAAACATGTAATCATCACTTTCTTGTCAATCAGGAAAAAGGCGAGAAACACGTCTTTCGCAAGAGTAAAAAATATCGCACTCTATGTTCCGTTGCCCTTGGAACCATGGTGACAGCTGTTGTTGCTTGGGGAGGAACGGTTGCACATGCTGATGAAGTCACATCATCAGTTGACACCGCCATTCAACGAACGGAGAATCCAGCCACGAATTTACTAGAAGCACAGCCAAACCCTGTATCTGAACAAACTGAAAGTTTAGGGTCAACTGGGCAATCTAACGGTGCAATTGCAGTCACCGTACCGCATGATACGGTAACACAAGCAGTTGAAGATGCAAAGGCTGAAGGTGTTTCTACTGTTGAAGATAGTCAAATGGATTTGGGCAATACGACATCTGCGACTGAAACCAACCAACAAATTTCAAAAGCAGAAGCAGATGCCCAAAACCAAGTTGTGGCTATCAATGAAGTTACTGAAACCTACAAAGCTGACAAAGCGACATACGAATCGAATAAAGCCCGCATTGAACAAGAAAATAGGGAGCTGTCACAGGCCTACGAAGAGGCCAACCAAACTGGTAAAGAGACAAATGCTTGGGTTGATACCAAAGTCAATGACCTAAAAACTCGGTATGTAGATGCTGATGTGACAGTAAAAGAACAAGTAGTTTCATCAGGAAATGGGACATCTGTCCTTGACTATACAAACTATGGCAAGGCTGTTGAAACCATTCAATCAACTAACGAACAAGCTGTAGCGGATTATCTAACAAAGAAAACAAAGGCAGATGATATTGTTGCGAAAAATCAGGCCATTCAAAAAGAAAATGAAGCTGGACTTGCTAAGGCAAAGGCAGATAATGAAGCCATTGAAAGGCGTAATCAGGCTGGTCAAGCAGCTGTAGATGCTGAAAACCGTACAGGCCAAGCCGCAGTTGATCAGGCTAATCAAGAGAAACAACAATTCGTTTCAGATCGTGCAGCCGAGATTGAAACCATTACTAAACGAAATCAAGAAAAAGAAGCCACAGCCAGAAAAGAGAATGAAGCGATTGATGTCTATAATGCCAAAGAAATGGAACGCTATCAACGTGACTTGGCCGAGATTTCGAAAGGTGAAGAAGGTTATATTTCTGAAGCCCTTGCTCAAGCTCTAAATCTAAATAACGGTGAACCCCAAGCACAACATGGGGCCATTACCCGAAATCCTGATCAGATCATTTCAACTGGCGATGCTATGCTGGGGGGCTACTCAAGAATTTTGGATTCAACAGGCTTCTTTGTCTATGATAGCTTCAAAACAGGTGAGACTCTTAGTTTTAACTATCAAAATCTTCAAAATGCTCGATTTGATGGGAAAAAGATTAGTCGTGTGAGTTACGATATTACCAATCTTGTGTCACCAGCTGGAACCAATTCCGTAAAATTGGTTGTACCAAACGATCCTACCGAAGGCTTTATCGCCTACCGAAATGACGGAAATGGTGACTGGCGAACAGATAAGATGGAGTTTCGTGTAGTTGCTAAGTATTTTTTGGAAGACGGCTCACAAGTTACCTTCTCCAAAGAAAAACCAGGTGTCTTCACGCATTCTTCCCTCAATCATAATGACATTGGTTTAGAATATGTTAAAGATTCATCTGGGAAATTTGTGCCGATTAATGGCTCAACCGTTCAAGTGACTAATGAAGGTCTGGCCCGTTCGTTGGGTTCCAACCGTGCAAGTGATTTGAATTTACCTGAGGAATGGGATACCACATCAAGTCGTTATGCTTATAAAGGAGCTATTGTCTCAACAGTTACATCAGGAAATACCTATACAGTCACCTTTGGGCAAGGCGATATGCCACAGAATGTTGGTTTGTCTTACTGGTTTGCCTTAAATACCCTACCAGTGGCACGTACAGTAACACCTTATAGTCCCAAACCTCACGTAACGGTGGAACTTGAACCCGTTCCAGAACCTATTACGGTAACACCAGATGTCTATACACCAAAAACTTTTACACCAGAAAAGCCTGTAACCTTCACGCCAAAGCCTTTGGAAGAAGTGGTGCAGCCTAGTCTAACTTTGACCAAGGTAACCTTACCTGTCAAACCTATTCCAAAAGAACTTCCAACGCCACCACAAGTACCCACTGTCCATTATCATGCTTACCGTTTGACGACAACTCCAGAGATTATGAAAGAAGTGGTCAACAGTGACCAAGCTAATCTTCATGAGAAAACTGTCGCAAAAGATTCAATGGTGATTTATCCCTTAACAGTTGATGCCTTATCGTCCAATCGTGCTCAAACGACTAGTCTCATTTTTGAGGACTACTTACCTGCTGGTTACCTATTTGATAAGGAAACAACACAAAAAGAAAATGGAAACTATGTCCTTAGCTTTGATGAGAATAAGAATTTTGTGACCTTAACCGCAAAGGAAAACTTGTTGCAGGAGGTAAATAACGATTTAACCAAGGTTTATCAACTGACCGCTCCAAAACTCTATGGTTCTGTTCAAAATGATGGGGCAACCTATTCCAATAGTTACAAACTCCTTTTGAACAAGGGCACAACCAATGCTTACACAGTCACTTCAAATGTGGTGACAGTTCGTACACCAGGTGATGGTGACACAACTACTCATATTACACCTAACAAGAACAATGAAAATGCGGATGGTGTTCTCATCAATGATACAGTCGTAGCTCTTGGTACAACTAACCACTACCGTTTGACATGGGACTTGGACCAGTATCAGGGAGATCGTTCTGCTAAAGAGACCATTGCACGTGGCTTCTTCTTTGTGGATGATTACCCAGAGGAAGTGCTTGATGTGGTGGAAAATGGCACGGCTGTTACTACCCTTGATGGTCAAAAGGTATTAGGAATAACGGTTAAAACCTATGCTTCGTTAAATAATGCCCCAAAAGACCTTCAAGATAAATTAGCTCGTGCCAAGATTACACCGACAGGTGCCTTTCAAGTCTTTATGCCCGATGACAACCAAGCATTTTATGACCAGTATGTGAAAACAGGTACATCTTTAGCTTTACTGACCAAAATGACGGTTAAAAATAGTCTCTACGGTCAGACAAAAACCTATACAAACAAGGCTTACCAAGTAGATTTCGGCAATGGCTATGAAACCAAGGAAGTGACCAACACACTTGTTTCTCCAGAACCTAGGAAACAAAACCTCAATAAAGACAAAGTGGACATCAATGGTAAGCCCATGCTAGTGGGAACTCAAAATCACTATACTCTCTCATGGGATTTGGACCAATACCGAGGGATTAAAGCAGACAAGTCTCAGATTGCACAAGGTTTTTACTTTGTGGATGATTATCCAGAAGAAGCTTTATTGCCGGATGAAGCAGCAATTCAGTTTATCACATCTGATGGTAAAACAGTTTCAGGAATCATGGTGAAGGCTTATTCTCGATTATCAGAAGCTCCTAAATCTTTACAAGAAGCCCTTTCTAAACAAAAAATTCAGCCTAAAGGAGCTTTTCAAGTTTTCATGCCTGAGGACCCACAAGTCTTTTTTGAATCTTATGTGACCAAGGGGGAGAATATTACCATTGTCACTCCGATGACGGTTTTGGAAACCATGCTTAATTCAGGGAAGTCTTATGAAAACGTGGCCTATCAGGTGGATTTTGGCCAAGCTTATGAAACCAATACGGTGACTAATTTCGTCCCTAAAGTAACTCCACATAAGTCTAATACCAATCAAGAAGGCATTTTAATTGATGGAAAGACTGTCCTTCCGAATACAGTCAATTATTACAAAATTGTCTTGGATTACAGTCAATACAAGGACATGGTCGTGACGGATGATGTTCTTGCCAAGGGATTTTACATGGTAGACGATTACCCAGAAGAAGCCCTTACCCTAAATCCTGATGGCATTCAAGTTTTGGATAAGGATGGCAATCGTGTATCTGGTATCTCTGTCAGCACCTACGCTAGTTTGTCAGAAGCTCCGAAAGTCGTCCAAGATGCCATGGTTAAACGTCAGTTTACACCTAAAGGAGCCATTCAAGTTCTTAGTAGCGATGATTCAAAAGCCTTTTATGATACCTATGTGAAGACTGGTCAAACCTTAGTTGTCACGCTTCCGATGACGGTAAAAAATGAGTTGACCAAAACAGGTGGTCAGTATGAAAATACAGCCTATCAGATTGATTTTGGTTTGGCCTATGTCACGGAAACAGTGGTTAATAATGTTCCAAAATTAGACCCACAAAAAGATGTGGTGATCGACTTGTCTCATAAAGATGACAGCCTTGACGGGAAAGAAGTGGCCTTGCATCAAACCTTTAACTATCGCTTGGTTGGAGCATTGATTCCAAGTAATCGTGCGACTGATTTATTTGAATATGGTTTTGAAGATAACTATGATGAAAAGCATGATGAGTATAATGGTGTTTATCGCAGCTATCTGATGACGGATGTCACCCTCAAAGACGGTTCTGTCTTAAAAGAAGGAACGGAAGTCACGAAATATACCTTGCAACAGGTAGATACAGAAAATGGCCTAGTGTCAATTTCATTTGATAAATCCTTCTTAGAGACTATCTCTGATGATTCAGCTTTTCAGGCAGATGTTTACCTGCAGATGAAACGGATTGCGACTGGTCAGGTGGAGAATACCTATCTCCATACAGTGAATGGCTATGTCATCAGCTCAAATACAGTTGTAACACATACACCTCAACCTGAAGAACCAAGTCCAAATCAACCCACACCACCTCAACCACCAATTGAGACTATTGAAGCGCCTGTTTCAGCAAGCATTTTGCCAAATACAGGGGAACAGGAATCCCTTTTGGGCTTGATTGGAGCTGGTATTCTACTTGGTACGGCTTATGGACTGAAGAAAAAGGAGGAGAAGTAGATGAATCCAAAAAGCATTTATGAAAAGGATTCAGACCAGGATGGTCTGACAGATGCTCAGGAACTGGCTTTCGGAACCAATCCGCAGTCTGTTGACACAGATGGTGATGGTCAAGCTGATTTAGAAGAGCTACAATCTGGACATTCACCATTAGTCCCACAAAAGGAGTTGTGTGATGGCTTGGAACTTTGACACCATGAAAGAGGCTTTGTCTGAAATGGAGAAGGTCGATTACCAAGAGTTTATCAAAGCCTTTCTCTCTTTGGAATTAAGTATTTCTGATAGAACAATCCTCAATCAGGTTTATCAAGATTACATGGATGAGGATGACCTATCCTTGATTAGTGATGAGCTACGAGTTAAAGTTGATAGTTATCAGGATGAAGTACAGGCAGATATGACTGACATTCTGGAAAAGTTGTACCGAACAGGTGAAGGCTCTAGTTTTATTATGGATTTAATGTCCTCAAATAGTCTCTCAGACACCTTGGAACAGTATGAGGTTTTGGATAGTGACGATTATTCACCACTTAGCCTTGAAACCTTACAGGCCATGATCCAACAGGACTTAGCTATTTCCAGTCAGGATTATTTTGGAGATCTGGTTCACCTTGCCTTGCAAAAAGATTTACTAGACCAGAAAAGTCATTTCTTACAACACTATGTGGCAACTGTAATGGAAGGTATTCCACAAGAAAGAGACCAACGAGCCATGGTCCTAGATTAACGCAAAGGGCTGAGAAAAACTCTCAGCCTCTTTTAAAATGGGAGGGAAAATGAATCAAGAAGTCTTACTACAAATGATGAGAGCCAGCATTCCTCGTGATAGAGCCCTGCTTGAGGCGTTTTTATATTACCAAGCAGAGCATTTTGATGAGGAGTGGGATAGTCTTATTCGTCAGTTTATGACCAATAGGCAGGGAATCAAAAGATCTGTTCAGGTACTTCACTTTGAGACAGATGTTTCAGCTTTTGTCCAGGCTAGTCCTTATGATACTGCTCATGATCTATTGACCTATACACAAGTTTTCGGCCAAACTGGTCTTCAAAAACTAGAGAAACTATCGCCGTCTGAAAAAGACTTGGTGATAGAAGTGGCCTTGTTCAATCTGGCCACTCGTTTTCAACTATTAGACTCAAATGGACACTACCAAACTATTTCACCAGATTCTCTATTACAAAAGAGTAGGGGAGCTAATTTGGTCAATGTTTATCGTGTGGCTAATAATTTAGCGGATCGGATCAGCCGAGATATTGAACAGTTTCTCTTGACTTACGAGCCTGAGCTTGAAACAAGAGCTGATGAAACTGTTGATGAGCATAAAACAAGTGTTCAGCAGGCAATATCTTTTCGAGAAAAGGGCACTCTGGTTATTGCTAGTTTGGATGTAGATTTATCTCAACTGGATGTTCAAACAGGAAAAACCAGTCATCTGCCAGCCTATGAAGAGTTGTCATTACGACGTAAATTTGAGATTCTAACATATTTTGACCAAATTCGAAATGAACGTTCCAAAGTCCCAAGTTTTAAACGAGGTGATTTTGACACTGAAATGGAAATGACACCAATCTTTGAGGGCGAGGAGATACTTACCTATCTAGAAGCTGGTGGCAGTCCCTATGAGCTGAAACGAACGCTGACTACAGTCGAAGAAAAGGAATTAGAAAAAATTGGACAAGTCATTAGGATAGAAAATCAAGAAAAATTGACTCAGCTAGGGATTGAACTATCTCAGTTTGAATCAGACCAAGTCGATATTTTATTGGATGCAGCAGGTCGTTTTCGTTTGAAAAATGCGGACCTTGCTTTACTAGGTGGCTATCCCAAAGCCTCGGTAACTCAACTAGCCCTTGCGACAGAACTACTCCAAATGGGACTAAGTCATGAAAAGGTTGAATTTTTCTTTGGTAGTCAGCTTTCCCTTGGAGAGTTGCGACAAGTTGCCTACGCCTTTTTACACCAAGAACTCAGCAGAGAAGATGCGGAGCAATTTGAAAAAAATAAAGGTAATCAGTCAGATTTAACCCTCAGAGATTGGAAGAGCAAGCTAGTGAAAGCTGAGAGAAAAGAAGTAGTTGATGAAGAATTTGCGGAAAATCCACTGGTTCAGAGAGTATTGGACACTTATCCTCTGGGGTCATTGGTTTCCTATAAGGGACAGGACTTTGAGGTCATGTCGGTCAGCGATGCTCGATTGAACGGTTTGATTCGGATTGAGTTAGTCAATGACTTTTCGGATATCATTGAACAAAATCCAGTTCTTTATTTGAGGACCTGGGAAGAAGTCAGTCAGTCACTTCATCAGCCAAAGGCAGAACCACAAACAGAGTTAGAAGAAGCGGACCAAGGATTAAACCTATTCTCATTTCTGGAAGAGGAGCCAGTTCAGAGTATTGGACTATTGGAACCAGATAGTTCAGAAATAGGTCATAACGATACTGATCTTGAAGAATCAGATAGTCAAATTCCTGAAGAGGTAGTAGTCGAAACAATTCCAGAGATTCCAGTAATGGACTTTTATTTTCCAGAAGATATGACGGACTTTTATCCAAAGACTGCTAGAGATAAGGTTGAGACAAACATTGCGGCTATTCGTTTGGTAAAAAATCTAGAAGTAGAGCACCGCAATGCTTTACCAAGTGAACAAGAACTCCTTGCCAAGTATGTAGGCTGGGGTGGACTAGCCAATGAATTTTTTGATGACTATAATCCAAAATTTTCTAAGGAACTAGAAGAATTGAAAAGTCTAGTCACTGATAAAGAGTATTCGGATATGAAACAGTCTTCTCTGACAGCCTATTATACAGACCCTGCCCTTATCCGTCAGATGTGGGTTAAGTTGGAAAGAGATGGTTTTAAAGGTGGCAAAATCCTAGATCCTTCCATGGGAACAGGGAATTTTTTTGCAGCAATGCCCAAACACTTAAGAGAAAAGAGTGAGTTATATGGTGTGGAATTAGATACTATTACAGGAGCTATTGCCAAACACCTTCATCCAAATAGTCACATTGAAATTAAGGGCTTTGAGACGGTGGCTTTTAACGACAATAGTTTTGATTTGGTGATTTCAAATGTGCCCTTTGCCAATATACGAATTGCGGATAACAGGTACGATAGGCCTTACATGATTCATGACTACTTTGTCAAAAAGTCACTTGATTTGGTCCATGATGGTGGACAAGTAGCGATTATCTCTTCCACAGGAACTATGGATAAGCGAACAGAAAACATCTTACAAGATATTCGTGAGACAACTGAATTTCTTGGTGGGGTTCGACTGCCTGATTCTGCCTTTAAGGCCATTGCGGGAACGAGTGTCACAACGGATATGTTATTCTTCCAGAAACACTTAGACAAGGGATATGTGGCAGACGACTTAGCCTTTTCAGGTTCCATTCGTTATGATAAGGATAGTCGCATTTGGCTCAATCCTTATTTTGATGGGGAATACAATAGCCAAGTGCTAGGAACCTACGAGGTCAGAAATTTTAACGGCGGAACACTTTCTGTTAAGGGGACTAGTGATGACTTGATTGCCAGTGTCCAAACTGCTCTAAATCAAGTAAAAGCCCCAAGAAAGATTGATAGAAATGAGGTCATCATTAATCCAAATGTGTTGACCAAACAAGTCATTGATACTTCCATTCCAGTTGAAATGAGGGAGAATCTGGGTCAGTACAGTTTTGGTTACCAGGGTGCTACGGTCTACTATCGAGATAATAAAGGCATTCGAGTCGGAACCAAGACGGAAGAAATCAGTTACTATGTCGATGAAGAGGGCAACTTCAAAGCATGGGACACCAAACATTCTCAAAAACAGATTGATAGATTTAATAGCTTAGAAGTTACAGATAGCAGTGCTCTGGATGTCTATGTGACCGATGATGCAGCTAAACGCGGACAATTTAAGGGGTATTATAAAAAGACAGTTTTCTATGAAGCTCCTTTGTCTGATAAAGAAGTGGCACGAATCAAAGGAATGGTGGACATTCGAAATGCTTACCAAGAGGTCATTGCCATTCAACGCCATTATGACTATGATAAGAAGACCTTTAACCACTTGTTAGGCAAACTCAATCGTACCTATAATAGCTTTGTCAAACACTATGGGTATTTGAACAGTGCAGTGAACCGTAATCTTTTTGATAGTGATGATAAGTATTCGCTTCTTGCTAGTTTGGAAGATGAACGTCTGGATCCAAGTGGAAAGTCTGTTATCTATACTAAATCCCTTGCTTTTGAGAAGGCTTTAGTGCGTCCTGAAAAAGAGGTTAAAAAGGTACATACTGCCCTTGATGCCTTAAATTCGAGCTTGGCTGACGGACGTGGTGTTGATTTCGATTATATGATGTCTATCTATCAGGTTGAATCGAAGATGACCTTGATTGAGGAATTAGGCGACCTCATTATGCCTGATCCTGAGAAGTATTTGAATGGAGAATTGACCTATGTTTCTCGCCAAGACTTTCTGTCAGGGGATGTCGTTACCAAGTTAGAAGTGGTGGACCTATTTGTCAAACAAGACAATCAGGACTTTAATTGGTCACATTATGCAGGGCTACTAGAAACGGTCAAACCAGCCCGCATTACTTTGGCAGACATTGATTATCGAATCGGTTCACGCTGGATTTCTTTGTCTGTTTACGGAAAATTTGCCCAAGAAACCTTTATGGGGAAAGCCTATGAACTGTCAGACCAAGAAGTAGCAACAGTCCTTCAAGTCAGTCCCATTGACGGGGTTATCACTTACCAATCGAAGTTTGCCTACACCTATTCCAACGCAACGGATAGGAGTTTAGGTGTCCCTGCTTCACGCTATGATAGTGGTCGAAAAATCTTTGAAAACCTCCTGAATTCCAATCAACCAACCATCACAAAACAAGTTGTCGAAGGGGATACGAAAAAGAATGTGACGGATGTAGAGAAAACAACAGTCCTGCGTGCCAAGGAAACACACCTACAGGAACTCTTTCAAGATTTTGTAGCAAAGTATCCAGAAGTCCAACAGATGATTGAAGACACCTATAATAGGCTCTACAATCGTACAGTATCAAAGACCTATGATGGTAGCCATTTAACCATTGATGGACTTGCTCAGAATATCTCCTTACGCCCTCACCAAAAGAATGCCATTCAACGGATTGTGGAGGAGAAACGTGCCCTACTAGCCCATGAGGTAGGGTCTGGAAAAACCTTGACCATGCTCGGAGCTGGTTTCAAGTTGAAAGAATTGGGGATGGTGCATAAACCTCTTTATGTGGTCCCTTCTAGTTTGACTGCCCAGTTTGGTCAAGAAATCATGAAATTTTTCCCAACCAAGAAAGTCTATGTGACCACTAAGAAAGACTTTGCCAAAGCCAAACGCAAGCAGTTTGTGTCTCGGATTATTACAGGGGACTATGATGCCATTGTCATTGGGGATTCCCAGTTTGAGAAAATACCGATGAGTCGTGAAAAACAGGTCGCCTATATCAATGACAAACTCGAGCAACTCCGAGAAATCAAGCTAGGAAGTGACAGTGATTATACGGTGAAAGAAGCGGAACGTTCAATTAAGGGATTGGAACACCAGTTGGAAGAACTCCAAAAACTGGAGCGGGATACCTTTATCGAATTTGAAAACCTTGGCATTGATTTTCTCTTTGTGGATGAGGCTCATCACTTTAAGAATATCCGTCCAATCACTGGACTTGGGAATGTAGCTGGCATTACCAACACAACTTCAAAAAAGAACGTGGATATGGAAATGAAAGTGAGACAAGTTCAGGTAGAGCATGGAGATAGAAATGTTGTTTTTGCGACAGGAACGCCAGTCTCAAACTCCATCAGTGAACTTTTCACCATGATGAATTACATTCAACCTGATGTTTTAGAGCGATACCAGGTATCCAATTTTGACTCATGGGTTGGGGCTTTTGGGAATATCGAAAACTCTATGGAACTAGCCCCGACAGGTGATAAATACCAACCTAAGAAACGGTTCAAGAAATTTGTCAATTTGCCTGAACTCATGCGAATCTACAAGGAAACTGCCGATATTCAGACATCAGACATGCTTGATTTACCTGTTCCTGAAGCTAAGATTATTGCGGTGGAAAGCGAGCTAACGCAAGCTCAGAAATACTATTTAGAAGAGCTGGTAGAGCGTTCAGACGCTATCAAGTCAGGTAGTGTTGACCCAAGTAGAGATAATATGTTAAAGATAACCGGGGAAGCTAGAAAACTAGCTATTGATATGCGGTTGATTGACCCTGCTTATACCTTAGCGGACAATCAGAAAATCCTTCAAGTAGTTGATAATGTCGAGCGGATTTACCGTGAAGGAGCTGAAAACAAAGCCACTCAGATGATTTTCTCTGATATTGGAACCCCTAAAAGTAAGGAAGAAGGTTTTGATGTTTATAATGCACTGAAAGCTTTGCTGGTTGATCGAGGGATTCCAAAAGATCAGATTGCTTTTGTACACGATGCCAATACCGATGAGAAGAAAAATTCTCTCTCACGCAAGGTCAATAGTGGGGAAGTACGAATTCTCATGGCTTCTACGGAAAAAGGTGGAACGGGGCTAAACGTGCAATCACGCATGAAAGCTGTTCACCACTTAGATGTTCCTTGGAGGCCTTCTGATGTAGGACGGATTTTGCGGACATTCAAAATAAAAAAGAATGTGGAGGTAACAGACAATGGCAAAATCATTATTTGAGGAACTGGGCGGCAAATACGAAAGGCAAGGGGATTATTTGATACCGTGCTTAACTGTACCCGCCGAAGAAGAACAGGCAATAGGCATCTGGGGGCAACGGCATTTAGATTATCTAAAACAGTACCGTAAAGTTACATACACCAATCTTCTTACAAGCGGCAGGCTAAACGCCTACCTTGCCGACATCAACAGACAGGCACAGGAACGCTTTGAAAGGCTCATAGAGGGTATGAAACAGGCACAGGGCATAACGGAACAGCTAAAGGCAGAAAACGCCTTAGAATGGACAGGATGCCTCAATAACATAAGGGCTTGTGCGAGGGAGATTGTGGAAAAGGAAATTATTTTTGCATAAACAGATGATTAGTGGCAGGGGGAAATCCTGCCGCTTTTTCTGCTTTAGTTTGTCAGCTTGACAAATAAAGGGTTAAGGAATATAATTAGATTCAGTATTATACAAGGAGTTAATAAATATGCGGCAAGATATTCTTAAATAAACTGTCAATTTGATAGTGGGAACAAAAAGTAGCAGTCCCGTTTCACTTTTAATATGGGGCTTAGTTTTTTGTACCCAGTTTAAGAATACTTTTATCATGTAATTTTATATGCCCGAAAACATATAAGTGTTTTGGGGCTATTGGAGTTATTTACCCAGTGATAGGAGTATTTATCACTGGGTATTTTTATGCCCTTTTTTGGGTGTTGATAGGAGGAAAATCACATGAAAATAATTAACTTAGGCATTCTGGCTCACGTTGACGCAGGAAAGACAACATTAACGGAAAGTTTATTGTATACCAGTGGTGCAATTGCAGAACCAGGGAGCGTAGATAAAGGCACAACAAGGACAGATACAATGAATTTGGAGCGTCAAAGGGGAATCACTATCCAGACAGCAGTGACATCTTTTCAGTGGGAGGATGTAAAAGTCAACATTATAGATACGCCAGGCCATATGGATTTTTTGGCGGAGGTGTACCGCTCTTTGGCTGTTTTAGATGGGGCCATCTTGGTGATCTCCGCTAAAGATGGCGTGCAGGCCCAGACCCGTATTCTGTTCCATGCCCTGCGGAAAATGAACATTCCCACCGTTATCTTTATCAACAAGATCGACCAGGCTGGCGTTGATTTGCAGAGCGTGGTTCAGTCTGTTCGGGATAAGCTCTCCGCCGATATTATCATCAAGCAGACGGTGTCGCTGTCCCCGGAAATAGTCCTGGAGGAAAATACCGACATAGAAGCATGGGATGCGGTCATCGAAAATAACGATAAATTATTGGAAAAGTATATCGCAGGAGAACCAATCAGCCGGGAAAAACTTGTGCGGGAGGAACAGCGGCGGGTTCAAGACGCCTCCCTGTTCCCGGTCTATTATGGCAGCGCCAAAAAGGGCCTTGGCATTCAACCGTTGATGGATGCGGTGACAGGGCTGTTCCAACCGATTGGGGAACAGGGGAGCGCCGCCCTATGCGGCGGCGTTTTCAAGGTGGAGTATACAGATTGCGGCCAGCGGCGTGTCTATCTACGGCTATACAGCGGAACGCTGCGCCTGCGGGATACGGTGGCCCTGGCCGGGAGAGAAAAGCTGAAAATCACAGAGATGCGTATTCCATCCAAAGGGGAAATTGTTCGGACAGACACCGCTTATCCGGGAGAAATTGTTATTTTAGCTGATGATACTTTGAAACTGAACGACATTCTAGGAAATGAAAAACTCCTGCCTCATAAAACACGGATTGATAATCCCATGCCATTACTTCGGACAACGGTAGAGCCGCAAAAGCCGGAGCAAAGGGAAGCCCTGTTAAATGCCCTCGCAGAGATTGCTGATACAGACCCTCTTTTGCATTTTGACATTGATACTGTTACACATGAGATTATGTTATCTTTTTTGGGAAAAGTACAGTTAGAAGTTATTTGTTCGCTATTAGAAGAAAAATATCATGTGGGCGTGGCTATGAAAGAGCCTTCGGTTATTTATCTGGAAAGACCGCTTAGAAAAGCAGAATATACCATCCACATAGAAGTCCCGCCAAATCCTTTCTGGGCTTCTGTCGGGTTGTCCATAGAGCCGCTCCCTATTGGAAGCGGAGTGCAGTATGAAAGCAGAGTTTCACTTGGATATTTAAATCAATCGTTCCAAAATGCGGTTATGGAGGGGGTTCTTTATGGCTGCGAGCAGGGGCTGTATGGATGGAAAGTGACAGACTGTAAAATCTGTTTTGAATATGGATTGTATTATAGTCCTGTAAGTACCCCCGCAGACTTTCGGCTGCTTTCCCCTATCGTATTGGAGCAGGCTTTAAAAAAAGCAGGGACAGAACTATTAGAGCCATATCTCCACTTTGAAATTTATGCACCGCAGGAATATCTCTCACGGGCGTATCATGATGCTCCAAGGTATTGTGCAGATATTGTAAGTACTCAGATAAAGAATGACGAGGTCATTCTGAAAGGAGAAATCCCTGCTAGATGTATTCAAGAATACAGGAACGATTTAACTAATTTCACAAATGGGCAGGGAGTCTGCTTGACAGAGTTAAAAGGATACCAGCCAGCTATTGGTAAATTTATTTGCCAACCCCGCCGCCCGAATAGCCGTATAGATAAGGTTCGGCATATGTTCCACAAGTTAGCTTAACAGCTTGCAAAAGTCATATAAAATGAGATTTGAAAGGATTAGAGACTAATTATGATGAAATGCGAATGGATATTGTGTCCTGTTTGTGGGAGCAAAACCCGTAATAAAATTAGGAAGGACACTGTTTTGGAGAATTATCCCCTTTATTGTCCAAAATGCAGACAAGAAAGCTTGATTAAAGTTGACAACTTGAAGATAACTGTCATCAAAGAGCCAGACGCTTAAGACGCAGAGCCGATGAAATTGTGGAACAATTCACGAATCATCGGCTCTTTTTGTTTCGTATTTGAAAGAACAAACTCACCAAATAAAAAAAACGATATTCGGGTGGGTTATTTTGTTATACCCTAAATTACCCTCTGAATTTGTTTTTAAATTTGGAGGGATTTTTTTATGTCCTTTTTTCGGGCAGTTATCTATCTGCTCATACGAAGCAAAATTTATCAATACATAGCATATCAGAGAACGGCAGGAAACCAGTTAAAAAAATTTCTGCCAGTGCAACGGTACTTCTCACCTTGAAAGTAGAAGTACAATCTCCATACAATAGAATTACTATTTCCTATAACCGTAAAGGTCACAGAGCCTTTGCGGTTTTTCTTTTGTCGATTTTTGTTGGAAAGTGCCGTAGGGCTGTTTCTGATATGCGGTGTCGTTCTCCGCCTCTCCATCTGGATTTTTTACATTTCAAAAATTCAGATGGGAGGTATTTATGGTGAAATATGCACCAAGAAAGGTATATATCAGAGAAAGTGGCGGCTATGTGGAATTATCCTACACGGAGTTCTGCCGTTGCAGGGAATCCGACCAGACCTATATGGACAAGCTGTTTATCCCCATTCAAGGCTGTCTGCTTGAAGTCGTGAGGGAGCAATACACAGACTTCTACCGTGACAAGGAACGGTGGCGTTATCTGCAAAAATTAGATACAAAGAATAGACTGCTATCTCTCGACGGATTTACGGACAGCGAGGGGAAGCCTTTAGACTTTATCGCTGATGAAGCGGCGGACATTGCGGAAACCGTTGTCAATGCGGTTATGGTGGACAGGCTGAAAGCCGCCCTGCCTTTGCTGTCGGATAGTGAACAGGAATTGATACAGGCAATCTTTTTTGACGGACTTTCTGAGCGTGAAGTCGGGGCGAGGTTCGGCATAACCCAGAGCGTTGTGAACAAACGCAAAGCCAGAATCCTAAGAAAACTAAGAAAGATAATAGAAAATTAAAATTTAAGGCGTTCAGCCCCCTTGTTTTTTCCTTTGGGAAAATGAGGGGGTTTTTCTCTGCCCTCTCAATCAATTCTGATTGGAGGAAAAGAAGCATGGCATATAACCACGGACGGGAGGACAGGAAATGGCGTATCTGGAAAGAAGCGGAGGAAAAGCTGCTGCGTGAGTGCGGCGTTGATGAAGCGACCATTGAGCAGATACGCATTGCGGACAGGGCAGACTTCAATTCCAACAGGCGGTTTTACCGATGGACGAATGACGTTGCGGAATACCTTGAGGACATGGCAGACAGGGAGCGGCAGACGGAGGTGGGTACGGTTGCGGAGTTACTGGACGAGATTGAGAGCGAAAATCTTTATCAAGTATTAGTCACGGTGGACGGACGTACCTTGAAAATCGTCCTGCTGAAAATGCAGGGGTATTCCACAAAAGAAATTGCCCCGCTCGTGCATTTGACGACTGGTGCTATTTACGCAAGGTTAGACCATCTGCGGAAGAAGCTACGAAAATTTTATAGCGTCTAAAACAGCCTGCCGTCCTGCGGGCTACTGGGTGAGGGATGGAAATCCCCTCACTCATTTTTTGCAGGAGGTAAGCAGGATGACATACAGAGTTAAGGCATACACGCTTCGGGAGGAATCTACGGAAAGCAGCACAAGGTATTTTATCAGCTTTAAGGACGGGCAGGGCAAATCCCACGAGTTGGAAGTGTCGGAACAGTTCTTTATGGAGTTTCGGCAAATGGAACGCAGGAACAGGAATCTTCTCCAATGGGACGAGCGGCACAGGGAGTTTTCGGAAGTATGGGACGAAACCCTTTACAGACGGGCGTTGCGTGTGCCTAAGAGCCTTGATGAACGCATGGTTGAGGAAGAACGGAATGAAACGCTCTAAATGTATTCTGCCGATGTGTCAGTCAAGATAAAATCGGCATATCGGGCGAGGTTTCAACAGGGGAAATTCATGGGAACTACCGCCCCTTATGGCTATATCAAAGACCCTGCCGACCACAACCATCTGCTGATAGATGATAAAGTGGCACATGTTGTAAAAGAGATATTCGACCTTGCATTAAAAGGGAATGGAGTTGCCAAAATTTGCAGACATCTTAATAAACAGCATATCCTACGCCCTGCCGCTTATGCGGTGGAGCAAGGGGCAACAGGCTATGAGCGGTACTTTGAGGATAACGAGGAAAACCGTTATATTTGGAGCGAGAACAGCGTGAGGGGCATTTTAAGAAGCCCGATATATGCGGGCAACCTTGCAGGCTACAAGCGGATTGCAGCCAACATGAAAAGCAAGAAACGCCCCTCTAAGCTGCCCGAAGAATGGGAAGTGATACCAGACACCCATGAGGGGATAGTCACGCAGGAGGAATTTGACACCGTACAGCAGCTTATGACGAGCCGCAGGCGGGAGCAGAACGCAGGGGGATTTGAGAATATCTTTTCGGGCGTTATCAAGTGTGCGGACTGCGGCTATGCGATGCTGGCGGCGAGTGCCAACAGGAGGAAACGCCCCGACATCATCGACTGCGTACAATACACCTGCAATAATTATGGCAGATATGGCAATGTTATGTGTACCGCACACAGCATTGAAGCGAGGGACTTATTCAATGCCGTCCTTGCCGACATCAACCGCTTTGCGGATATGGCAGTGAATGATGAAAAGGCGGTCAGGGCCATAGAAAAGCGGCTCACGGAAACAGACCAGAGCAGGGCGAAAGCATTAGAGAAAGAACGTAAGAAGCTGAACAAACGCCTTGCGGAACTGGACAGGCTGTTTTCCTCTCTCTACGAGGATAAGGTCATGGAGCGTATTACCGAGCGGAATTTTGAGATGATGTCGGGGAAATACCAGAAAGAGCAGCTTGAAATTGAAGCAAGGCTGAAAGAGGTGACGGAAACTCTTAATGAAAGCTACGAGAAATCACGGGGAATCCGTGACTTCCTCGCCCTTATCCGAAATTATCAAGGCTTAAAAGAACTGGATGCAACAGTTATAAACGCACTCATAGACAAGATACTTGTTTCGGAGCGTGAGAAGATGGCAGACGGAACAGTGAAGCAGGAAATCAAGATTTACTATAAATTCATCGGCTTTGTCGATGAATTACATATCATACCTACAAAACGGTGGGCAGCAATGCCCGCTAAAAATTGTACGGTGTGCGGCGTTGAATATGTCCCGGGCTCTGGTGCATCAAGGTATTGTCCTGCTTGTGCCAAGAAGATACGGAGGGAGAAATCAAACGAGAGCAAACGCAGGAGCAGAGAACAGAAAAGGATAGCATGTATGAACTGTCCGCAAAAAATGACCGACTGAACTACGACAAGCGAGAACAACTAGCAGGAGAAAGTCTTCTGCTTTTTTTTGATAGGGAGGAAAGATGACACGAATTAAAGCAGTAAAACAAAAGGCCATTTTAGATGTTGCTGAGAGTCTGGGCTGTTCCTTCAGACGTTTATCAGGACACATTTATGAACACCCAGACCATGATTCCTTTCGGATTTTTGCCGATACCAATACTTTCAAATGGTTTTCAAGAGATATACAAGGAGATGTAATTGACTTTGTTCAATTAGTGACAGGTGTTTCTTTCAAAGAGGCTGTATCCTATCTTGAAACTGGGGATTTTGAACAAGTTAAGTTGATAGAAGAAACTTATCAACCATTTCAATACTATTTGCATGAAGAACCCTTTCAGCAAGCACGTACTTACTTGCAAGTCGTCCGTGGCCTAAGTGATCAGACTATTAATACCTTTGGCAGACAAGGATTGCTTGCTCACGCTACTTATCAATCGGAGCCCGTATTAGTGTTAAAAAGCTATGACCACAACGGGACCTTACAGGCCGCAAGCCTTCAAGGTCTCGTCAAAAATGAAGAAAAACACGATCGAGGTTATCTCAAAAAAATCATGAAAGGATCTCATGGCTATGTCGGTATTAGTTTCGATATTGGGAATCCTAAGCGACTCATTTTTTGTGAATCAGTTATCGATATGATGAGTTATTATCAGCTTTACCAAAAGCAATTATCCGATGTTCGCCTGATTTCAATGGAAGGTTTAAAACTTTCTGTGATTGCTTATCAGACCTTGCGTCTAGCAGCAGAGGAACAGGGGAAATTGGCATTTCTAGATACAGTAAATCCAAGCAGACTTAGTCATTATCTTCAGGCAATACAAGAGACGACAACCTTCTTCCAAACTCATTCAAATGCATTAACATTGGCTGTTGATAACGATGAGGCAGGAAGAGAATTTTGTCAGAAACTGTCAGATAAAGGACTTCCGCTTTCTCAAGATTTACCACCATTGCAAGGACTTGAAACAAAGTTAGATTGGAATGATATTGTGAAACGACAAAAGGAATTATCTTTAAGAGATCTTATCCAGTCAGCCCAAACAAAAGTCATTAGAGATCATCCTCCACCTAAACGAGAGCACACTTTTGATGTGATAACAAAATCAAGTCCGCTATCATAATCTAGAATGTGACAAGGAGGACAGCCTATGAGTGTGATTGAACGTCTAGCTGAAAAAGTAGCTAGGCAAGAAGAAAAGGTCTCACGTGAGACGGAGAAATTGGAAAACTATCGTGACCAACTACAAACAGCTATGTACAGCACCTTTATCAAACGGCAACAATCTAGTCAGTTGTCATTTCATGAAGCACTAGAGAAAGCCTTTGGTAAAGAAACCACACTACACCCAGATTACAGAAATGAGGATATAGAATGAGTAAAGCATGGAATTTTGATCAACCACTAGATGATGTGAAACCAACATCATCCCATGAAGAACGAGCTAAAATCGCAGCACTTTTCCATAAACAGGATGAAAAACCAATTGAAGAAGTAGATTATGTGGCTGCTTTTGAACAGCAACAAAAGGAGTCAAAATCTAAAGATGACCAAACGCCTGAATCAAAAGTTAAACAAAGTCAGCCGAAGAAAGTAAATATCACAAGCGACTATAAACAACACTTGGCAGACACTATTGCACAAAACAACAAGGATATTTCAGCCTGTCAAAAGCAAATTGAAGAACTTCATCAATTGATTGATGAAAAGAAAATCCAAAATAAAAAGTTGCAGGCTATTTCAGTAGCCATTGATGATTTATAAGTCAGGTAGTCCTATGCGGGCTACCTGACTTATAATTGAAGGAGAAGATAATGAAATTTTTTCAAAAGAAAAAACAGAACCAGGATCAATTTAAACGACTGATTCATCGACTATCAGAGATGTCAGATAGTGAACTAACCAAAGTAGAGCAACTCCTAGATGTGGTCTTTGATTCAAGTTTCAAGTCTAGTGAGAGAGTGGAAATATCTAGGGACATTATAACCGATGAGGAACAAATTCTTGATAAGTCAATCCAAGAAGCGAAAAATAAACTGAATACTGAGCAGTTGGAGAAGCGAATAGAGGAGTTTAAGCAATCGAAGAAACCTAAAAACGGATAATGCACCAAATATGGTGCGTTATCCGTTTTTTATGGTATAATGAAAGCAAATATGAGGAGGTCTTTATCTATGATCGGAGACAATATAAAATCACTACGCCGAACACACGATTTAACACAGCCAGAATTTGCGAAAATGGTTGGGATTTCACGCAATAGCCTGAGTCGCTACGAAAATGGTACCAGCACTGTTTCAACTGAACTCATCGACCGTATTTGTCAGAAATTTAACGTTTCTTATGTCGATATTGTAGGAGAGGACAAGATGTTAACACCTGTCGAAGATTACCATCTGACTTTAAAAGTAGAAGTGATAAAAGAACGTGGAGCAGCCATTTTATCAAAGCTTTATAGATACCAGGATAGTCAAGATATTGTTTTTGATGATGAATCTAATCCTTGGATTTTGATGAGTGATGACTTGGCCGAATTGATCAATACGAAAATTTACCTTGTCGCTACTTTCGATGAAATAGAGCGTTACAATGGCTATTTAGATGGTATAGAGCGGATGTTAGACATGGTGCATCATCGGGTGGTGGCTTAATGAGACTGGAAGAATTTAGTGAGGCTGAGTTTCAGAAGGCCTTGCAGCGAACCATTCGGGCCTTAACCCGAGGAAAGACGATTCCAGATCAACCGAAAGCTATCTTGCTTGGTGGACAAAGCGGAGCAGGTAAGACGACTATTCATCGTATCAAGCAAAAGGAATTTCAAGGTAATATCATTATTATCGATGGTGACAGCTACCGTTCTCAGCATCCCAATTACTTAGCCCTGCAAGAAAAGTATGGCAAGGATAGCGTGGACTATACCAAGGGATTTGCAGGAAAAATGGTAGAACAGTTGGTTGATGAACTCAGTACGCAAGGCTACCATTTGCTGATTGAGGGAACCTTGCGAACTACTCAAGTTCCTCGTCAGACTGCTCAATTATTATCTTCTAAAGGTTACCAAGTTTCCTTAGCAGTGATTGGTACCAAACCAGAGCTTTCTTATCTCAGCACCTTGATTCGTTACGAAGAGCTTTATGCCATCGATCCGACTCAGGCTAGAGCAACACCAAAAGAACACCACGATGGGATTGTTGAGAACTTGGTTGATAACTTGAGGGAGTTAGAAAGTGAAAATCTCTTTGACCAGATTCAAATTTATCAAAGAGATAGAACTTGTATCTATGATTCTGAAACTGCTGAAGGTTCCGCAGCAGAAGTGCTACAAGAATGCCTATTTGGAAAATGGAGCAAGGTAGAGGAGGAGATGGTGAAGGAGAGTGAACTCCTACTTAAGGAATTACTTGAGAAAAATAAATAAATTTTGTATAATAGGAATTGAAGTTAAATTAGATGCTAAAAATTTGTAATTAAGAAGGAGGGATTCGTCATGTTGGTATTCCAAATGCGTAATGTAGATAAAACATCTACTGTTTTGAAACAGACTAAAAACAGTGATTACGCAGATAAATAAATACGTTAGATTAATTCCTACCAGTGACTAATCTTATGACTT
>NZ_POPB01000369.1 GCF_002964045.1 Streptococcus suis
TCATCATGGTTAGGGATTTCAATTCTGACCACTCTTTGGACCCTGTCACGTAGTATGACCATTTTGCAGAAGGCCTTTAATAAGGCTTATGGCATCAATGAACACCGTGATTTTATTATTGGGCACTTGATTGGCATATTTTTAGGAATTGGTCTGCAGGTAATTATCCTCTTAAGTATTACGCTTTTGACTTTCGGGCAGGCAGTTTTTTCTTATATTAATAAGCTGGTTCCTATTGAAGATGCCTGGCTGAAGGGACTTCTTAGTCAAACACAGTTAGTAGGTTTAATGGCTCTGTTTGCCGCCTTGGTTAT
>NZ_POPB01000037.1 GCF_002964045.1 Streptococcus suis
ATACCTGTAATTTTATCCCATGCAAAAACACGAATAAGAATAATAAGTATTGCAAATGAGGCTGTTACCAAGATAAAGTTTCCAAGAATGGTACTAGATTGCATTGTAATAGTTGTTGCCATAGTTGTCTTTCCCTTTCCTATTCACTCTCACTACTGATTTTTTTATTTAAGTACATAGATACCAACATGATAAATACATATCCCTGCAAGCATGAAATGAATACAGAAAATGCTGTCCAAACAACGTTCAGAGCAAAGGCAATCGGAT
>NZ_POPB01000370.1 GCF_002964045.1 Streptococcus suis
TATCTTCGACAAGGTTTCAAACAAGACCATCGGCACAATAAAATACTCTAGGTCCGTTATGGCAATGGCAGTATAATGATAAGGTTTGTCCTGAAACATATCTCCAAAAGGAAAGGCACCGCCCTGCCGAATATAGTCCAAATACGTAAAACTATCCGTCTCATCATATTGCTCAATCCGAGCATAGCCCTTATACAATACAAATAGATAATCTCTAGGATCCTCTGCGTAAAAAAAGATTTGTCCCTTAGGAATCTTTCGAAAACGAATATGCTTAGCTAATTGATCAAAGCTATCACGTGTCAAACGTTCAAAAGTTGGATG
>NZ_POPB01000371.1 GCF_002964045.1 Streptococcus suis
AACGCTTGCAGGTATTAGCGCTATCTATTCGTTCGGGCTATGAAAAGCATCAAGAGCTCTTGGTGGAAAAGGGTGAGGATAAGGTTGTGTTACAGTTGCGAAGCAGACTGTTAGGACAATTATTTGAATTAGATCAGCTCTATCAAAAAGTTGGAAAATATCTGAATGGATATGAAAGTAAAGAAGTTGTAGATACCTTGCAACTAAAATATCATTTAAAACTGCCAGAAGCTAAAACAGAAGAAAATACTGACACACAGGTTTCTACTGGTGGTAATGCTGTGATGGATGAACAAGGCATGATAGCGGATTTAGCTCCTGAA
>NZ_POPB01000372.1 GCF_002964045.1 Streptococcus suis
GTTATAGTCAGGTTTTTCTTTGTGTAGCATAGGAGAACCTCATAAGTCCTTTTTCTTATATTATACTCCTAAATACGAAGAAAAGCCCTTAGAAAATCAATTCTAAGGACTTTGTCTTCAGTCTGAAACACCAACTCCGTTGGTGTTTTTGTTAGGAGATTATGAAAAATATTTAGGATTGACTATAGTATAACTCCTCCAAAGGATTTCTTCATCAGTCCTAAGACCGATATTGCTATCAATCGTTTACTATCTCAACGGAGTCCGCTAGAAAGCCAAATTCTTCTGGAACAGGGCTTTCTTCTTTTTCTCTTTCTTGTATTTTTTGCCCCTTGGCCTTGGCTGAAAATTCAGCCCGAATGCTGACCCAATCTTCTTGAGCAATAGCCAAAATCTGTGGCGAGAAGCCTGCGGCCTTGCTGAGAATATTACCAAACATGGTATTGAGATTATCCCGTTTCATAGTCTGTTCAGCATTGAGTGGGGATTCAAAGGCTAAGATTGCATGATTTTCATTCGCAGCAACTGGTTGAGAACCGACAAGTAAGGCCCTGTCTGCACCTGATAAACTCTCGATAATTTCTCCCCAGGCATTTTGCAAGCGAGTCAAATTTTCACGCGCCAAAGCTGGATTTTCCATGGCTTCCTGCAAAATAGCATGAACCTTGCTGGTATCCAATCGGTACTTCTTCGGTGCCTGTGGCTTGCGTGAAACTGGCTTAACAGCACCCGGTTGACTGGAGAGTTGGCTTAATTGTTTCTGTAAATCCGCAACTTGTTGTTGCAAACTGGCTAGTTGCCCCAGTAAATCAGCTGGCAGCTCTGCCATGGCCCCCGAAGGAGAACTATCTTCAGCCAAACGAATGGTCATCATTTCAGCGTAAATCTTGGGTTGAGGACTGGACTTGATGTCCGCCAAGCCCCTGGTCACCATCTCTATCATGGTAAAAATCCGGTCCTGAGCCAGTGCTAGATTTTCCGTAAAACCAGCAGTCAGATGGGTATTCTCACCACCCGTCTGCACGATAAGGAGGTCACGCAGGTAATGCAAGAGGTCCGTCGCAAAACGGCTCATGCTCTTGCCTTGGTCAAACAAGGTCTGCAGATGTCCCAGTGCCGACACGCTGTCTGCCTGACGCAGACTAGCTATATAGGCATCCAGAGCACGTAGGCTAATAGAACCCGTGATTTCCTCCGCAATTTCCAAGGTAACTGTCTGGTCATGGCTGAGACTGAGGGCCTGGTCGAGAATAGACAGGGCATCCCGCATTCCCCCTTCTGCCCTACGTGCAATAATGGTCAAGGCTTGGTCATCAAAACTAATATCTTCCTTGGTCAAAATTTGGGCCAAATGGGCCTGAATATCCGTCACCTTGATGGACTTAAATTCAAATCGTTGCACCCTTGACAGAATGGTAGCAGGAATCTTATGCAACTCCGTTGTCGCAAGAATAAAGACCACATTCTCCGTCGGCT
Organism: Streptococcus suis; assembly: GCF_002964045.1. Lineage (GTDB taxonomy): Bacteria > Bacillota > Bacilli > Lactobacillales > Streptococcaceae > Streptococcus > Streptococcus suis_U. Next base: position 1,477 of record NZ_POPB01000372.1, read on the forward strand.
CCTCCAAGGTCTTCAAGAGGGCATTAAAAGCCCCTGTTGACAGCATGTGGACCTCGTCAATGATATAAACCTTATAGGTCGCAAGACTCGGCGCATAGGTCGATTTGTCCCGAATATCACGGATTTCATCGACACCATTATTGGATGCAGCATCAATCTCAATCACATCTTCCAAGCTACCTTCCGTAATAGCCTGACAGATATAACAATCGTTACAAGGCTCGCCTCCAACCTGATTAGGACAGTTCATGGCCTTGGCAAAAATCTTAGCTGCCGATGTTTTACCCGTACCACGAGGACCTGAAAAGAGATAGGCATGACTGATTTTTCCCTGTTCAATGGCCTGTTTGAGCGTGGTCGCAACCACCTCCTGCCCCACCATCTCCCCAAAGGTCTGGCTTCGGTACTTCCTATATAAAGCTTGGTACATTAGCGTTTTTCTCCAAACATAGCAAAATTCCAGTCCGTCTTCTCAACCAAGAGAGCAACGAACTTTTCTAGATAGTCTTGGTCAATCGTATCATAATCAGCTACCAATCTCGAATCCAAGTCCAAAACGCCCAGCAACTGGTCGTTTTTCACCATTGGCACAACGATTTCTGATAGGGCTGTCGCATCGCAGGAAATATAGTTATCATGTAGACGAACATCGTCTACGAGAATAGTCTGGCGCTTAGCTGCAGCCTCACCGCAGACACCCTTTCCAAGTGCGATATGAACACAGGAAACGCCACCCTGAAAAGGCCCCAAAATCAATTCACTACCATCATACAAGTAAAATCCTGTAAAGACAGAGTTTGGTAGAGCCTGATTGAGCAGAGCTGAGGCATTAGACAAATTGGCAAGTGCATTGGTTTCGCCGTCTAATAGAGCCTCCAACTGAGCCAGTAATAATTGATAATGTGATATTTTTTCTTGTTTCATCATAGGAACATTATAGCATAGATAGACTGACATTTATAGTTTGAACAAAAAGAAAAGGCTTCTGCCTAATTCCACATCCATAAGATAATAAGGACATCAATGATAACACCTACCGCCCAAGCCAGTTGAAAATACTTCTTCTGGGTTTTATGACGAAAATGTGTGCCTCCAGCCCATGCACCCAGGCCTCCACCCAAGTAGGCCATGAGCAACAAGGTCTTTTCCGAAATCCGATAGGCATCTTTTCTGGCCTTCCCCTTATCCAGACCATAGGTCATAAACACGATAAGATTCCAAACCAGCAAGACCATACTTACAAATTGTTTGACTGACATATTTTCCTCCAAAACTCACATTTCCTCTACTCTAACAAAATATGAAACGGAAAACAAGAAAAAACGATTCGGAAATCCGAATCGTTATAAACCTGCCAATGTATCCTCTAACCATTTGAGCTGGGCACGATTGCGCTCAATGGCTCGGGTCAAAATCAAGTAATGACCGTAGTTATCTTGGATACTCTCCTTAGTTGAAAACAATTCAACCTTACGACTTTCTAGGTGTTTCAAGTGCTTAGTCACTAATTCAATTTGATTCTCCAACAAACCTGGTATCCGCGGGTCATTTTTATCACGGATAAAAAACATCTTAATTGAAAACAAATCTTTTTGTTGAGGAGTCTCATCATTTGGAACGGATAGCCAATCGTCCAAAATCTGACGTCCAGTAGCAGTCATAGCATACTGCTTTTCTTTCTCATTGCCAGGGACTGCGTGACAGGTAATTAATTCTTCCTTGGTCATACGCTTTAACTCTGGATAAACTTGGCTATGAGCGACTTGCCAAAATTCTCCTAAATCTCGTTGAACATAGTCGGTAATCTGCTTGCCAGTTACCATTTGACCGCTAGCACCCATTATCCCTAGAATAATATGGGGTAATATTCTCTGCTTCGGCATCTTAACCACGCTCTCTTAAAATACTCTCCACCTTGGTGTTGATCAAGTCGATGGCTACAAGATTGCTGACGCCCTCAGGAATGACGATATCTGCATAGCGCTTAGTTGGCTCAATAAACTGGTGATACATAGGTTTCACCACCGAGGTGTACTGCTCAATGATACTATCTAAGCTACGTCCACGCTCTTCCATGTCTCTCTTAATGCGGCGAATGATGCGAATGTCATCGTCTGTATCAACGAAAATTTTAATATCCATCAAATCCCGCAACCGTTTGTCTTCCAATACTAAAATACCTTCCACAATAAATACATCTTGTGGCTCCTGACGATAGGTCTTATCTGAACGTGTGTGCTGAGTGTAATCATAAATCGGAATATCCACTGAACGACCTGCTAACAATTCACTGATATGGTAAATCATTAAATCAGTATCAAATGCAAGTGGATGGTCATAATTGGTCTGTATCCGTTCTTCAAAGGTTAGGTGAGACTGATTCTTATAGTAAGAATCGTGTTCAATCATTGATATGCGAGCATTTGGGAAATTATCCAGAATGGCACGCGACACACTTGTCTTGCCACCTCCAGAACCGCCGGTTACGCCAATAATAATGGGTTTCTGAGTCATCATCATCTCCTTCTATTTTCAATACTATTTTACCATGAAACATGGTATAATGGAAAGGATAACACATAAAGAAATGAGAATTTATGCTAAATTTTGGTATTATTGGCACTTCAGACATCAGCCACAAGTTCATTTCCTCCGCTCATTTGAGTAAATATTTCCAATTATCAGCGATATTTTCAAGAAAAATGGAAACCGCTGTGTCATTTTCAACAAATTACGAAAATGTAATTTTATACACAGAATGGATAAAATTTCTTTCTGCACCGATTGATTTGGTCTATATTGCCAGTCCAAATGCCTTGCATTTTGAGCAAGCCAAGGCAGTCCTTTCTGCTGGTAAACATGTGATTATTGAAAAGCCAATGGTCTCAACACCGCAGGAACTGATTCAACTGCGTCAGATTGCTAAAGAAAATGGTGTCTTTCTATTTGAAGCAGCCCGTAACTACCATGAAGCAGCCATCGCTATCATCAAGGATTTCTTGAAAGAACAGACGGTTTGGGGTGCCAACTTCTCCTATGCCAAATACTCTTCCAAAATGCCTGACCTCTTGGCAGGACAGACCCCAAATATCTTTTCAACTGATTTTTCTGGCGGAGCCTTAATGGATCTGGGTGTCTATACCCTCTATACTGCCATTGGCCTCTTTGGCAGACCAAATGCGGCTCGATACGCTGCCCACCAACTCCCTTCATCCATTGATTTGAATGGGACTGGGCAACTGATTTATGATGATTTTCTAGTAAGCATTCAGGCTGGAAAGAATATCACTAGCAATCTACCAAGTGAAATTTATACCAGTGAAGGCACCCTCACCCTCAACGCCTGCCAACATATCAGCTCTGCTGTTTTTACCAAACATGACGGTAGCCAGCTTGTCCTTCCTATCCAAGCACAAGTAGATTCTATGCTGGAGGAGGTACAAGCCATTGCCCAAGTTATCCAGGCAGGCAATCACGACCTGGCTAATAAATGGCTGGATGTGGCTGAGGCGGTCCATCATACTCTCTACACCATGCGCCAAGACGCAGGAATAACTTTTAAGGCGGATACCCATGAAAACTAACTTCCCAACCAGCTGGACTGACCAGCTGACTCAACTTGGCTTTGAGGACTTTACTCCCATCCAAGTCCAAGCCTTCCAGCCAATCAGAACTGGCAAATCCCTATTGGCAATCAGCCCAACTGGTACGGGCAAGACCCTTGCCTACCTCTGGCCCAGCTTACTGACTTTGACACCTAAAAAGGCCCAACAATTACTCATCCTAGCACCCAATACCGAGTTGGCCGGTCAAATCTTCGACGTCTGCAAAACCTGGTCAGATACCATTGGTCTTAACGCCCAACTCTTTCTATCTGGCTCTAGTCAGAAGCGTCAAATTGAGCGACTAAAAAAAGGACCCGAAATCCTAATTGGGACTCCCGGTCGTATTTTCGAGCTCATTAAATTGAAAAAAATCAAGATGATGAATGTTAACACTATCATTTTGGATGAATTTGACCAACTCTTCTCTGATTCTCAATATCATTTTGTGGAAAAGATTATCGGCTATGTGCCACGTGACCACCAGTTGATTTACATGAGCGCAACAGCTAAGTTTGACCGCAAAAAGATTGCTCAAGATATTGAAAGTATCGACTTATCTGAACAGAAATTGGACAATATCCAGCATTGCTATATGATGGTAGACAAGCGCGACCGTTTGGAAACCCTACGTAAGTTTGCCAATATTCCAGATTTTCGTGCCCTTACTTTCTTCAATAGCCTGTCAGACCTTGGTGCCAGTGAAGATAAGTTGCTCTACAACGGTGTCAATGCCGTTTCCCTGGCCTCTGATGTTAATGTTAAATTCCGTAAGGTCATTATCGAGCGTTTTAAAAACCACGAACTCAATCTCTTGTTGGCTACAGATATGGTCGCACGTGGGATTGATATTGATAACTTAGAATGCGTCCTAAACTTTGAAGTTCCATTCGATCAAGAAGCCTATACCCACCGTGCTGGGCGAACTGGTCGCATGGGCAAGGACGGACTGGTCATTACCTTGGTATCCAGTCCAAGCGAACTCAAGCAACTGAAAAAATACGCTCAGGTGCAAGAAGTTATCTTAAAAAATCAAGAATTATATAAGGTATAAGTAAAAGGAGGCCATTGCCTCCTTTTAATACTGAGCCGGTCCTGCCCACTCTTGATTATAATAAATATACTGCGGATTTAAATTTGGACCCAATAATTCTGAAGTGGTTACAAGATTATATCCTTCAGAGGTCAGGAACTGTAAAACCGGTTCCAAGCTATCCACTGTCGATTGATGGATGTCATGCATCAGGATGATACATCCAGGACAAGCCTGCATTCTAACCTTTTCATTTATGGCATAAACGTCATGACTTAACCAATCTTCTGTATCAACATTCCAATAAATGGAAGGCAATCCCATAGCATCAACAACCGCTTGATTGACTGCACCATACGGCGGTCGAACCAACTTAGGACGTTGCCCAATTGCTGCTTCCACTGCCTGTTGAGTTGATTCAATTTCAAGTCTGACTTCCTCACTTGATAAAGCTGTCAGATTAGGATGGCTCCAGGAATGATTGGCAACCTCATGTCCTTCAGCCACCATCCGTTTCAATATATCCTCATTGCCTGCTACAGCATTTCCAAGGACGAAAAATGTTGCTTTCGCATTATATTTCTTTAATAAATCCATTACAATTGGTGTTGTAGCGGGATTTGGACCATCATCAAATGTCAATGCAATTTGACGTAAATGTGATTTGTCTTCCTTTACTCCCATAAATTCATTGTAGGCAACTTTATCCGACTCAACTAGATAATCACTCTGAACGATTTGAAAAAAATCTGAAATTGGTAGCGTTAAGCTTTCTAAACCAAAAGTTGCATCTGGTAAATAAAGAGTTAACTGACTATCGGCATATCCGAATGTCAATGAATTTAAATCTAATACCTCAAATTGACTTAAAACTGCTTCAATTTCTTCCGCTGACTTTCCTTGATTGAATAAATTTTCCTCTAGTTTACTTGCAATAATTTGACCTGCAAGAGATAAATCATTCAAAAAAATTCCTAAAGTAAATAATTGATTATCTTGAGTCAATAGTATTCTTTCTGATGTTTGATCTTCAATTTTCTTTATTTGAAGATTAGCTACCTCATAATGCTCAGCTTGTATCTCTTTAGCTTTTACATTATTAAAATTTGTATGCCCATCTTTTGAAGAAACAAAAATCAATTTCTTGATTTTTCCAGCTGGCTTTTTACGACCTAGTCGGTTCTCTATATAAGAATACATTTTATTTTCCACATGTGGAATAGCTTGCCCAGCATCATCAGTGGGAAAGGTAGCTATTACATGAGTTGTATCAATATTTCCTACTTGAACTTTTCCTTTACTATTCGTAAGCAAACTATGTTGTTTTTGTTCAATAAACTGAGAAAGCTGATTTGCTTTTAAACCATCAACCAGCCAAAAAGCTAAAGCAATTGCAATTACTAAAAGGACAATATTTACTCCTAGCCAAAAACTTAATTTTCGCATGAATATCCCTTTCAATTAGAATCTATAATCTATGCTAAATGAATAAATGAGATTTGTCAAGTTCATATATACATTCATTTCCTCGGAATTAATTACAAAAAAGATTGCAAAATGCAATCTTTCAGATTGCAGACAAACATCGTTTTGGTGTTTGTCTTTTTTACTGTTTTTAGGGAAAAATAGCTGTTTTGGTGCTTAAACCACCTCATCTGGACAAAATAAAAAGGCCTTCT
>NZ_POPB01000373.1 GCF_002964045.1 Streptococcus suis
TTACGGCTGTTCAATCTTCAACAAGTATCCAAGTTGTTGAATCAAACTACATGGGTCGTCGTTATATTGGTAACCATCGTGGTGGTTATTTCAATCCAACAACGACTTCTGAGGGAGCAGTTTACTACATTTACCCTCCATATTAAGAAATTTTCAAATAGAGCGTGTGGATTTGCGCTCTATTTTTGTTTGAAAAATGAAGGAAAAAGGGTTAAAATAGTAAAGGTAGAAATATATAGGAGGCTGTCATGGCGTTTACTGACTTAAAATTGTTCGCTCTTTCGTCAAATCAGAAGTTAGCTGAACAGGTGTCGAAAAAAATAGGAATTCCTCTGGGAAAATCAAGTGTTCGTCAATTTTCAGATGGTGAGATTCAGGTAA
>NZ_POPB01000374.1 GCF_002964045.1 Streptococcus suis
AGGGTCTGTGTAATAGGCTGTCAGGGAGGACTGTTTCATATCCGAATACTCTTTATCAGTGACTAGGCTTTTCAGTTCTTCTCGTTCCATAGAAAATTTTGGATTATAGTCATCAAAGAAATCATTGGCAAGTCCACCCCAGCCCACATACTTGGCAAGGAGTTCTTGTTCACTTAATGAAGCATTGCGGTGCTCTACTTCTAGATTTTTTACCAAACGAATGGCCGCAATGTTTGTCTCAACCTTATCTCTAGCAGTCTTTGGATAAAAGTCCGTCATA
>NZ_POPB01000375.1 GCF_002964045.1 Streptococcus suis
GAAAATTTTAAAAAACGTATTTTGATTGCTTTGAACATAAAGAAAGAGAGAACGAACTTCGTCCTCTCTAGGTGTTAGCTTTTCATCTACCCACTACAGTTGACAAAGAGCCGTTTATTCATGGTTTATGACATATTTGATTAAGGATTGAAAATAGAGGTTCTGAATTCATCAGTTGAACGCAAGAGTTCACTATAGACCTTTCTCTTCAAGCTATGAACCCAACTTGTATTCACATTTGAAGTCGCTCGATCCAAGCGTTTCATGTCCTCTTCCACTGCTGCTTTCATCAGATTTTCTAAATCTTGATAAGAATTGATAGTCACTGTATTTGTTGAATTTGGTTTATCAAGTTCATACACAATCGTAATTGGCTTCAATTTTGTCAATTGATCGATTCGGTCTTTATACATATCCTTCTTGAAATCAGTCCAAGATGTGTACTGATTATTAAAGACATGTTGTAGAACGAGTGTATCATTCACAATGCCATTTGCAGCTTGGGACTTCGATTGATTACTTACATACGGAACGAATCCTTCATCATAGCCTTTGGCAGCCAGTAGTTCATAGGCCATACGTCTAAACATCAAGTCACCTGGTGCCCCTGTTGGATTATCTAGGGCAGAGTAAATCGGTGACAATAAGAAGGTGTAATAATAGCCGTTTCTAGCCAGTTTTTCATTATCAGAATACTGTCTACGGTTCATAATGCTTTGATCAATTAAGTCATCAAATGTCACTAATTTAGCCACTTCTTCATCAGTCAATGGACGAATTTGGTTACCAGCATGAACACCGTCATAGTAGTTTTCAATCTTTCTAAACCATGCTTTCTTGACTGCAGCATCTTGTTGTAAAACAACGCTACCTTCTAGATAATCAAGCATATAAATCGCATCGAACATATGATGAGCATAGGTATTCAAATCTTCTTGGCTGTTGAATCGCTCTACTGGATTGTATGGATGAACACGAATTAAGGAATCTTTCTTATCTAGTTCAGTGTAAAGCGTATTAAGACCAATGATATTATCTTCTGTGTTGCTGACATTTTGCAAGAATCCACGCGCATAGAGCTCTGGCCCTTGTCCAGTTCTCCTACCAAATCCATAGAAGAATGTATTAGAATCCAGGTTATGGACCATTTCATGCGTATAGGTAGAACTTCCACCTTTATCCAACATCAAGTAGGCCACAAAGTGTGTTTCTGAGCCATTTGCATAGGCTGCTGTGCCATTGTTACCGTACCATTTTGCAATCGGTCCAAAGAAACTTTGGATGGCAGCATTGCTACTTGACAGATTATGCCATACCCTTCTTCCATTTTCGTCAAACAAGCCAAAACCATCCGTGTTCATGTAGGCACCAAACATCTTATCCTTATTTTCGTCATTTAATGTTTTGTACCGGAAGTCCGTATGGTCACGTTGCCAAATGGCAGCTTGATTGATGATTGCATAGACTTCCGCACGTTTTTCAGGATGATTTACCAAGTCTCTGTATCGACTAAAGGCACCAACGGCTACCGTATTCATATTTGAGATGATATAAATATCCTCATCAGCCATTGTCAATAATGGCAATAGCATTTGACGGTATCTCCAAGTTGGGTTGGTAATCTTATCATACACTTCGACTGCGTATTTGCTATGTTTTGTCGCAGTGTTTTGTTTCTCCAAGGCTTCTTCAACTTGAGACTTCATCTCTACGATATAGGCTTTGGTGTTGTCTTTGAACCACTGGTTATCTGTTTTATTTGGCGTAAATACCTTACGATAGGATTCAACCAAATCAAACACGGTTGATTTACCAGTCATTTCTGCCAAATAAGACGAGTAGAGTTCCACATTATTTTTCGGTCTTAAAGCTGCATGACCTGCCTTACCGATTGAAATAATGGCATCTAATGTTGAAGCAGAATGATTTCCAAAGAAGTCCATATTAAACAAAGTCAACTCTTTGGTATTTAATTGGTCATAATTGATATCATACCATCTATCTAGATAGGATAGACCCAATAAGAATGCTTCTTTATTTTCAGCAATCTTGCTTTCAAAATAGGTTTCAACACTTTGGCCCTGACCATTCATTGTGGCAGTCAGAACTTTTCGTAGATAGCTAGCTAGATTATCTTTGATACGTGTGAAACTTGATTTGAAGTACATATCATTGATATCATTTGTTGTTTGTTCTGCAGCTTGTGCTGGCGGATTGAGCTGTTTCAACAATGCTTCTGATTCATAGGCGATTGGGCTCAGTAAGTCGACTAATCTGTTCACCATGGCATCGTTTTGGTTCACAAAACTTTCTGGTGTGTAAGGAATGTGCATACTTGAAATATCATATTCTAAGATATGATTATTCTTAAAGTCTTCAGCATAGGCAACGGATTTGTAGTCAACCGTTCCGTCTTCAAAGTAAAGCATAATCTTGTTGATAGCAGCCTTGTCCGCGACCATATCTGCAACGATTGCATCCCCCTTCATCGGAACAACATCAATCAGTTTAACCTGATTTAGCTTATCTGTTGAAGAAATTTTATTTCCATAGTAGACAATCAATTCCTTGTTGTAGAATGGTAAGAGTTTCTCCATGTTGAAGTAAGCTGTGGCGTGGTCTGATTGTGCATCAGTCAATGCCATATAATTTACAGAATAAGCATTCAAGTCTTTGGTATTTGAATCAGCAGTCGTTGCTGTAATCTGCATACTTGCTAACTTGCTATTCGCTTCTTGTTCCGAGATTTGCTGACTTAGATCACTTGCGGTTGTTGAGTAAGCATTGGTTAATTTTGTTGCTGCGTCAAACACTTGACCGATGACTGGATGTCCACCAGTCACCTGAACTTGACTGACCAGATTGTCAAAGCTACCATAATTCCACCCCTTGTCATTGGTTCCGACCATACCACCAACTTTTTGGCTTGTACCAAGGTTGGTCACGCTACCAGTAGCAAAGGCATTCTTCAAGTTGGTTTCATTTCCACTCTGCCAACCTGTCACTCGTCCAGCAATGGCTCCAGCAGCCTGATTGTTTTCACCAAGAATGGTAATTGCAACATCGGCTTTCACATTGGAAATATATGAACCAGGGTTCATACCGACAATACCGCCTACGTATGACTCACCTCTTCCATAAGAATCTAATCTACCTTGGAAACTTGCATTTGACAAACGTGATTGGTAATCCAATTTATACACGATACCACCGAGGTTTCGTTGCGCACGAAGATTTCCTTCAACCGCAACATCCGAAATCGTTGAATAAGCAGTTTCATTTGCCAAACTTCCGAGATCGCGGTGTAAAGCAGAACTAATTTGGACATTTTTCAAATCAACCGCTGAAATAGTTGCTCCATCAATCTTATTAAACAATGGTGCTTTTAGATTATGAATCGCATATTTCTTACCATTTGACTCACCAATCAATTGACCTCGGAAAGTATCTGTCATATAGGCTTTGACATCTCCAACTTGCACCTCATCGGCGTAAAGATTGGCACCTAAAGTAAATGTTCCTGTAGGATCAGCCTGCATTGCTGTGAGTAAAGAAGTGAAGTCGGTATAAATGCCAGCCTGTTTTGTAATTTTTGGAATGTAGAATGTTCTATTTTGAACAAAACCATTCCCCTTGTCTTCAACCAATTGATCAAAGTTACTAGTCAACTCATAAACAGCCTGTCCATCCTTGGTGGTTTCCTTGATGGATGAGATTGGTAGATACATATCTTTGAATCGATCAGATGTAACCTTCACAAACAAATCATCAGGATTTGTTGGCGTTTCATCCAGGAAGTGTGCTGATGTGTATTCACCATTCTTACGACGGTAAACAGTGACTGCATCAATATCTTTGATTTCAATTTTCTTATAAACAAGGTCAAATTCACGCAAGCTTTCCTGGATAGCATTGTGTTCAACACTATCTAAAGTATAGAATACTTTCGTTTTCAAGGTATAGTCAGTATAGAAATCCAGATTGGTAAATTCCATACTACCGTTCGCATCCGTTATTTCCTTCTCTTGAACAAGCTCTTCTCCCTTATAAAGCAGAGCAACCGCGCGAAGGTAATTATCCGTTGGATTGTTCAGTGAGCAGGTGGCAGTTGCGGATTTTTTGTCTTCATCCTTATTTAATTGTGCAATAGTCACCGTTGGAATTTGTTCTACCTTTGTTCCTCTTCGAATGACCTTATTTTCAGGGTGGTCAATCAATTCTTCAATTGATAAAGGAGGATTCTGACGGACACCACGGATGGTTTGATAGACTGTTGTGATGGTTTTCAAACCATCCTTCCCTTCTTTTTCGACCTTCGTCTTACCTTCAAGCATGGTAGGATCGTCAATATAGATTGTTTCAAAAGGTAATACTTCTGTTTTCACATCCTTCTCAATGGCTGTAACAGGTTTGGTACCCCTGAGAATTTCTCTTGCAACAGGTTCAACCAATACTTGTTCAGTAATCGTCGGATTTGGCTGACGAACGCCCTTTATAGTCTGGTAGGTAGTGGTGACTTCTTTCGTACCAACCTTACCTTGTACTACAACTTTGAAATCACCAAGGTAAAGTTCATCTGTGTCCGTTCTCTTCGTTTCGTAAGGAATCGTAACTTTTCGAACAATTACATCAGTACCTTCAACTGGCTTGGTACCCTTGAGAACTTGCTTGGTTACCGGCTCTGTCAAAACTTTTTCGGTGACAGTTGGGTTTGGCTGGCGAACGCCCTTGAGGGTCTGGTAGGTAGTAGTGATTTCTTTCGTACCAACCTTGCCTTCTGTAACTACCTTTTCCTCGCCAACATAAAGGTCGGAACTTGCTATTTCCTGGGTGGCAAAGGTAATTTCTTCGGTGCGTTTTTCAACATCGGTACCTTCGACTGGCTTAGTACCCTTGAGAACTTGCTTAGTAATCGGTTCAGTCAAAACTTTTTCCGTAACAGTTGGATTTGGTTGGCGAACGCCTTTGAGAGTCTGGTAAGTGGTAGTAATTTCTTTAGTACCAACTTTACCTTCTGTAACTACCTTTTCCTCGCCAACATATAGGTCGGAACTTGGGGTCTCCTGGGTGGCAAAGGCAATTTCTTCAGTGTGTTTTTCAACATCAGTACCTTCAACTGGCTTAGTACCCTTAAGAACCTGCTTGGATACCGGTTCAGTCAAAACTTTCTCGGTTACGGTTGGGTTAGGTTGACGAACGCCCTTGAGGGTCTGGTAGGTCGTGGTAATTTCTTTGGTACCGACCTTGCCTTCTGTAACTACCTTTTCCTCGCCAACATAAAGCTCGGCACTTGGGGTCTCCTGAGTGGCATAGGCGATTTCTTCGGTGTGTTTTTCAACATCGGTGCCATCAACTGGCTTAGTACCTTTGAGAACTTGCTTGGCAACTGGTGCAGTTAGAACTTTCTCGGTTACGGTTGGGTTAGGTTGACGAACGCCCTTGATAGTCTGGTAGGTCGTAGTGACTTCTTTGGTACCGACTTTACCTGCTACAAGTATTCTTTCCTCTCCAGCATAAAGGTCGGCACTTGGGGTCTCCTGGGTGGCATAGGCAATTGCTTCAGTACGTTTTTCAACATCAGTACCTTCAACTGGCTTGGTACCCTTGAGAACTTGTTTGGAAACCGGCTCAGTCAAAACTTTTTCCGTAACAGTTGGATTGGGTTGGCGAACGCCCTTGAGGGTCTGATAGGTTGTGGTAATTTCTTTGGTACCGACCTTGCCCTCTGTAACTAGCTTTTCCTCGCCAACGTAAAGGTCGGCACTTGGGGTCTCCTGGGTAGCAAAGGCGATTTCTTCGGTATGTTTTTCAACATCAGTACCCTCAACTGGCTTGGTACCCTTGAGAACTTGCTTGGCAACTGGTGCGATCAAAACTTTTTCGGTGACAGTTGGGTTTGGTTGGCGAACGCCCTTGAGGGTCTGGTAGGTAGTAGTGATTTCTTTCGTACCAACCTTGCCTTCTGTAACTACCTTTTCCTCGCCAACATAAAGGTCGGCACTTGGTGTTTCCTGGGTGGCAAAGGCGATTTCTTCAGTACGTTTTTCAACATCAGTAGCTTCAACTGGCTTGGTACCCTTGAGAACTTGCTTGGCAACTGGTGCGGTCAGAATTTTCTCGGTTACGGTTGGATTTGGTTGGCGAACGCCATCAATAACCTTATAAGTAGTCGTGATTTCTTTAGAACCAGTCTTACCTTCTACTTGAATTGATTCCTCACCGAGATACAAACTATCCGACTCTCTAACAACTGTATCAAATGCTAGTTCGACTGTAGTAGTTTCAGTCTCTGTCTTTTCTTCAATAACCTTTGTACCACGAGCGATTTTTTGAGCAATTGGTTGCTTGGTAATCAGCTCTGAAACGGTAGGATTCGGTTGACGAACACCATTTATCAGTGTGTAAGTGGTGGTAATCGTTTTTTGTCCTGGAACACCCTGAGATTGAAGTTGTTCCTGCCCTAGAGGGAGGTTTGGGTCATCGACATACTCTGTTTCAAATGCAATATCTACAACGGTTTGTTCAACTTCTGTTGTGAGCTTATCTAATTCTTGTTTTTTTGTACCAACCGCAATAATCTCGGCTGTCGGTTGACTTGTCACATCTGAAAGTATTTCTGATGAAATCAATATTCCGTCAGCGAAGGTTAGTTTTGTATCTATGGTACGAGTTCCGACTTGCCCAACTTGAACGACCTGTCTAGTCCCTTCGGGTAAATTCGGATCTGTAATTTCTTGAGTTGGGAATGGAATTGTCTCTACATTTGAAACAATTTCCTCTGTTAATTGGATAGCAGGAACTTCATATGTAGGTGCAGTATCAGGAACCTCTGTAACGATTTCGTCGGTATTTTCAACTGGGGTTTCTGGTTCTGGTCCAGGATCTGGAGTTGGTTGTGGAACAGGCTCTGGCTGAGGTACTGACTCTGGTTCTGGCATTGGACTTACTGGTTTTGTACCAATATGTACAATTTGTGGTATTGCAGCTTGTAGTGACTCGGAAATGATTTCAGATTTCAGTAAAATACCGCCGGCAAATGTTTGTTTGCTTTCAATCACTCGTTGTCCAGCCTGTCCAACTTGAACAGTCTGTCTAACACCTGCAGCTAAATTGGCATCATAAACTTCCTGCGTTTCAAATGGAATGCTTTCTACGTGACTGGTGATTTCCTCAGAAATCTCTATAGAAGGCACCTGATGACTTGGTGCAGTATCTGGGACCTCCGTCACAATCGTTTCTTCTGTTTTCTTAGTCCCAATTTCAACAACTTTTGGAATAGCAGCTTGGGTTATCTCAGAAGAAATTTCTTCTTCCTTCAAAACTTGCCCATCCACAATCGTTTGTTGGATAGTAATGGTTCGAACACCATTTGCACCTTCTTGAGCAACACGAGTTTCACCCTCAGCCAGGGAAGCATTCTCAATTTCATGGGTTTCAAATGGAATATCTTCTGTCTTGCTAATATTTTTTGTTTCAATAGGAAGTTCTAGTTTGTCAATCGAATTTGACAAATTCATGCTCGAATCTTTTGTTCCGATCATGAGCACTTCCTCAACAGGTTCACTAAGAACTTTCGCAGATAGTTTCTCAGTCTTGACAAGTTGGCCGTTCACGTAGATTTGCTTAGATTCAACAACTTGCTTACCAACCTGACCAACTTGGGTCACTTTTTGCTCACCAACCAATAGGGCACTTGAATAGACTGTCACTTTTTCAAATGGAATATCCTTGGTTTCAGACACAATTTCTTCTGTCATAGCAGCTTCAGGAAGTTCCTTACTCGGAGCTGTATCAGGTTTCTCCGTGATGACAGGAGTCTCCTCTGAGTTGTCAACCGCTTCCTTGCTTTCTTTTATATAACCAATGTAAACGTAACCCTCAATTTCATTAGGTGCAGGTAATGTCTGCCCTTCAGAAACTTCAATAGCATGGTTAAATTTCGCTAAAATTTGACTGGAAATAGCATGACTGGTTGGAGCTAGGAAACTAGCACCAGTAGCAGTCAATAAAATCACACCTGCCAGTTCTTTCTTCCCCTTCTTACTAACCTTTACAGCTAATACAAGAGTAAAAATACCTGTCATTCCAAGCAAAATATTTTCAATAACACCTGTTTTTGGAAGAGTGTGGGGACTATTCTGACTATTCTCAGCAGTTTCAGAAATGGTACTATTTAGTAACGTTTGGTTAAGAGGACTTTGTTTTTCTTCAGACTCTACTAACGGAATGTGCAAATCCTGCAATTGTGGTCGATAGACCAAGTAATAAGTCGCGTCTGTTTTCTCGACAATTCCAGGTTGCTCGTAGATAATCGACGCTTTTTCTGAACTAGTTAGCTCTTCCTCTGTTACATAAGTATATTGAATCGACTGCGCACTGACTTCACTTGCCCCTACAAATGAAGACATGAAAAATAAGCTTGCAACTGTTGCAGATACAAGACCAATAGACAACTTACGCAATGAAAAACGCTGCCGTTTCTCATTAAAATTCTTTTTCATATGTCCTAACCCCCTAATTAGTAATTTCATTATATTCCGAATAGATTAACCTTGCAATGAATTAGTTTATTTTTATAAAATCATTCGCAAAAAGAAGACAACATATCAAAATTTTTCAATGTAACATTCACAAATACAGTTAACTATTTAAAGAAAATCCCAGTCTCCATCAATAAAGTTCGTTTTTTACATAATAATAGTTGTTGCAATCTATTGTACATTTAAATCTTAATAGCATATAGCTGTAAAACTGCTATATCAAAAAGACATTAAAGAAAAACGATTCGGAGTTTTCGGCCAAATCGTTCTGACATATTTACATATTCTTCAACTCGATGACCATGTCACGAATCTGGGCTGCCAATTCAAAGTCAAGCACTTCTGCCGCTTCTTGCATTTGTCCTTCCAGTTTCTTGATCATAGCCTTGCGTTCGTCTTTGTTGAGGGCATTGAAGTCCACCACTTCTTCCTTGTCCTGAGTGACTGCCTTGGTCACACTAATCAGGTCACGGATTTCCTTTTTAATAGTTTGTGGAATGATGCCATGCTCTTCATTATAAGCCATCTGGATTTGACGGCGGCGGGCTGTTTCGTCCATGGCCTTCCGCATGGACTCGGTGACCTTGTCCGCATACATAATCACATGCCCCTCAGAGTTACGAGCTGCCCGACCGATTGTCTGGATGAGCCCTCGTTCATTACGAAGGAAACCTTCCTTGTCAGCATCTAGAATAGCAACCAGACTGACTTCTGGCACGTCAATCCCTTCACGCAAGAGGTTAATCCCTATCAAGACATCAAAGACGCCCAAACGCAAATCACGGATAATCTCCGTACGCTCCAAGGTCTTGATGTCCGAGTGCATATACTTGACCTTGACACCCATTTCTTTCAGATAGTCGGTCAAGTCCTCTGCCATTTTCTTGGTCAGGGTAGTGATAAAGGTCCGCTCGCCTTTGTCAACTCGGGCATTGATTTCGCCCAATAGGTCGTCCATTTGGCCCATGGTTGGACGGACTTCCACCTCTGGATCCAAAAGCCCTGTCGGCCGAATGATCTGCTCGACAACGGTATCGGTCTGCTCCATTTCATAGTCACCCGGCGTCGCAGATACATAGACAATCTGATGGACATGGCTCTCAAATTCTTCCCTGCGCAGCGGACGATTATCCAGTGCACTCGGGAGGCGGAAACCATAGTTGACCAACATCTCCTTGCGTGAGCGGTCACCATTGTACATCCCCTTAATCTGCCCCATGGTCATGTGGCTCTCGTCAATCATAATCAGGTAGTCCTCAGGGAAAAAGTCCAGCAGGGTATATGGGGGCTCGCCCTCGCTTCGCCCGTCCATGTGTCGTGAATAGTTCTCAACTCCGTTGGTGTAGCCCATTTCCCGAAGCATCTCGATGTCGTAGTCGGTTCGTTGTTTCAATCGCTGAGCTTCTAAGAGTTTTCCTTCTGCCTCAAAGACCTTGAGCTGCTCTTCCAGTTCCGCCTGAATCTTGGCAATGGCCGTTTCCATGTGGTCATCGTTGGTCACGAAGTGGGTGGCAGGGAAAATGGCCAGGTGGTCCACATCCCCCAAAACCTTCCCAGTCAGGCTTTCAATCTCACGAATGCGGTCGATTTCATCACCGAAAAACTCCACACGGAAGGCGTGTTCATCACGAGAAGCCGGGAAAATCTCCACCACGTCTCCACGTACACGGAACCGTCCCCGTTGGAAGTCGATGTCGTTGCGCTCAAACTGGATATCTACCAAGGAATTAAGCAACTGATCACGGGAAATCTCCTGACCTGGTCGCAGACTGACCACGCTATCTGAATATTCCTTGGGTGAACCCAAACCGTAAATACAAGAAACCGAAGCTACAACAATAACATCGTTTCGCTCCAGCAGGGCTGAGGTCGCTGAGTGGCGGAGCTTGTCAATCTCATCATTGACCGAACTGTCCTTCTCAATATAGGTGTCACTGGACGGAACATAAGCTTCGGGCTGGTAGTAATCATAGTAAGATACGAAGTATTCGACCGCATTTTCTGGGAAGAATTCCTTGAACTCACTGTAGAGCTGACCAGCTAGGGTCTTGTTGTGGGCGATAACCAAAGTGGGCTTATTGACACGGGCGATGACCTGACTCATGGTGTAGGTCTTACCAGTACCAGTCGCCCCCATGAGAATCTGGGCTTTTTCGCCCCCCTCGATGTTATCAACCAAGGTTTCAATGGCTTGGGGCTGGTCACCAGACGGTGAATATTCGGACACAAGTTTAAATTGGTTTTCAGTATTTCGATTAATCATGATTCTATTTTATCATAAGTTTCTTTAATGAAGAAAGATTCAACTTTAATCACAATCAATTCCGAAAAATTAAATTTTCTAACAATTCAATAACGTTATATGTCAGAAAATGTAACATAATTGAAATACATCCTTTTGCAAAAATTTTCAGAATATGATATACTAGGACAGTTATTTTATAATAGAAGGAGTATGAAAATGAAGAAAAAATTACTCATACTATTGACAAGTATTTTGTCAGTATTCTTTATTTTTACCGGTGTCAAGGCTGATGATACAATCGATATCGTTTTCGACAACGCCTACGCACCATTTGAGTTTAAAGACTCAGACCAAGTTTATAAAGGATTAGACGTTGATATCATCAATGAAGTTGCCAAACGCTCTGGTTGGACAATGAATCAAACCTTCCCAGGATTTGACGCTGCGGTCAATGCAGTTCAATCAGGTTCTGCCGATGCGTTGATGGCAGGTACAACCATTACAGAAGCTCGTAAAAAAGTATTTACCTTCTCTGATCCTTACTTTGATACAAAAATCGTTGTAGCTACAACCAAGTCAAATACGATTTCTTCTTACGAAGACCTCAAAGGTAAAACAGTTGGTGTAAAAAACGGAACTGCTGCCCAGGCCTTTCTTGAAGAAAACAAAGACAAGTACGGCTTCAGCATTAAGACCTTTGATACTGGCGATTTGATGTACAACAGTCTTTCAACTGGTGCTGTTGATGCAGTTATGGATGACGAAGCGGTTATTCAATACGCTATCCAACAAGGTCAAGACCTTAGCATTGATATCGAAGGTGAAGCAATCGGTTCATTTGGTTTCTCAGTTAAAAAAGGTAGCCAATACGAGTATCTTGTAGAAGACTTCAACAAAGCTCTTGCTGCCATGAAGGAAGACGGAACTTATGATCAAATCATGAATAAATGGTTAGGTTCATCTAACGCTTCTGCTGATACTACTGATTACTCTTCTCGCCTAACATTGACTGGTGATGCCAATACCAAAGCAACACCTGTAAAATCAAGCTATACAATCGTTGCAGATTCATCATTCGCTCCATTTGAGTATCAAGATGAAAATGGCGACTATGTCGGAATCGACATGGAATTGATTAAAGCCATTGCTGAACAACAAGGCTTTACCATTACCATTCAAAACCCTGGCTTTGATGCAGCCTTGAACGCTGTACAAGCTGGACAAGCCGATGCAGTTATCGCTGGTATGTCCATCACAGATGCTCGTAAGGAAATCTTTGATTTCTCTGACGCTTATTACACTTCAAACATCTTGCTTGCTGTTAAAAATGGTAGCGACATTACCTCTTATGAAAATTTAAGTGGTAAAACAGTTGGTGCTAAGAACGGTACTGCATCTTATACATTCTTGGAAGAAAACAAGGATAAGTACGGTTACACACTTAAGGCATTCGATGAAGCTTCAGGAATGTATGACAGCTTGAACTCAGGTTCTATTGATGCCCTCATGGATGACGAAGCGGTGCTTCTATACGCTATCCAACAAGGTCGTGACTTTGCAACTCCAATCCCTGGTGAAAAATCTGGTGAATATGGATTTGCTGTTAAAAAAGGTACTAACCCTGAATTGATTGAAATGTTCAACAATGGTATGGCTGCTCTTGTGGCATCAGGCAAGTACGATGAAATTTTGAACAAATATTTCAACACAACAGAAGAAACAAGTACAACCACTACAACAGTTGACGAGACAACAATTGTAGGTCTCTTGAAAAACAACTACGGCCAGTTGCTCTCAGGTCTCGGTATCACAATCGGACTTGCTCTTCTATCATTCGCTATTGCAATTGTCATCGGTATCATCTTCGGTATGTTTGCAGTTAGCCCAGTTAAAGCACTCCGCGTTACTTCATCAGTTTTTGTTGATGTTGTTCGTGGTATTCCACTCATGATTGTTGCCGCATTCATTTTCTGGGGCATTCCAAACTTGATTGAATCTATCACAGGTCAACAATCTCCAATCAACGACTTTGTCGCTGGTACCATTGCCCTATCCCTCAACTCAGGTGCCTATATCGCAGAAATCGTTCGTGGTGGTATTCAGGCAGTTCCTGCGGGTCAAATGGAAGCATCTCGTAGTTTGGGTATCTCTTACGGAACAACCATGCGTAAGATTATCTTGCCACAGGCAGGTAAAATCATGTTGCCAAACTTTATCAACCAGTTTGTTATTACATTGAAAGATACTACTATCATCTCAGCTATCGGTTTAGTAGAACTCTTCCAAGCTGGTAAAATCATCATTGCCCGTAACTATCAATCATTCCGTATGTATGCAATCCTTGCCATCATCTACTTGGTAGTTATCACACTCTTGACTCGCTTGGCTCGTAATCTTGAAAAAGGAGGCAAATAATGGCTCAATTGAAAATTAGTGTCCATGACTTGCATAAGTCATATGGAAAAAACGAAGTCCTCAAAGGCATTACTGCCAAATTCTATGAAGGCGATGTTGTTTGTATCATCGGTCCTTCTGGTTCAGGTAAATCAACATTTCTACGGACAATGAACTTACTTGAAACCATTACGAGTGGACAAGTAACTGTTGACGGATATGACTTGACAGATCCTAAGACCGATGTGGATGCATTCCGCTCCAATGTCGGAATGGTATTCCAACACTTTAACCTCTTCCCGCACATGTCTGTACTTGACAACATCACTTTTGCTCCAATCGAACATAAATTGATGGACAAATCTGAAGCTGAAAAAGTCGGCATGGAATTGTTGGAAAAAGTTGGTTTGGCTGATAAACGTGATGCTATGCCAGACAGCCTTTCAGGCGGTCAGAAGCAACGTGTTGCCATCGCTCGTGCCTTGGCTATGAACCCAGACATCATGCTCTTTGACGAACCAACTTCTGCCCTTGACCCAGAAATGGTCGGAGACGTTCTTAACGTCATGAAAGACTTGGCTGAACAAGGTATGACCATGTTGATCGTAACACACGAGATGGGCTTCGCTCGCAAGGTTGCTAACCGTGTCATCTTTACTGATGGCGGCGAGTTTCTTGAAGATGGGACTCCAGAGCAAATCTTTGACAACCCACAACACCCACGTCTCAAAGACTTCCTTGATAAGGTCTTGAACGTGTAAGCTAAACGAAAAGCCTTTGACCAACAGTCAAGAGTCAAGGCTTTTTTCTACCGTTTGTCAAGCTTATCAAGGTATTTGACGAAAAATATTTTGAGTTCAATAGTCAAAATAAGGAAATTGTTTTATTTTGGACTAAATTTTAGTGTAAAAAGTGCA
>NZ_POPB01000376.1 GCF_002964045.1 Streptococcus suis
GTTAGAATAGCGATACCTTGCCCTAAAAGAAGCAATTGCCAAAAGGATTTGACCCAACGTAGGGCAGCCATACTTGGTGCCACCAAGAAAACAATAACAGTCATCGAGCCAATCGCTTCAAAGGCCAGAACAGTAGTTAAGGAAACTAGAATCAAAATGACCATTTCTAACATCCTTGTTCGTAAGCCAGACAAACGAGCATGGTTGCTGTCAAATAGGTACACTTGTAAACGATGGTAAGCCCAAGTAAAAAATAGAACGATAACCAACCAAGCCAAACTCGACTTGACCAGACTA
>NZ_POPB01000377.1 GCF_002964045.1 Streptococcus suis
CCGCGTCACCAAGCCTACCCGCTCCTTGACGGTCTTGAGATAGGCCTGGCCTCGAGCCGAAAAGCCTAGGACATGGACCGCTTCTGGCAAGGGAGTTTCCACCGCATTGACCAAGATGTAGGTCAGCACCCGCCGCACCCGCGCCTTGGTGTAGCGCTTGGTCGCAACGGCATCCACTAACTCCTCCACGGTCGCTGCGCTCCCAATAGCAGAGCGGATACGACTGGCTAGTTCTTCGTTAACTTGAAAGACCTGACTGAGATCTCGGTGGGTCGCAATCTGGTAGCGGAGCAGGGGAAAATAATTTCTCCAGCTTACCTTGGTCGCCTCTTCAAAAAGACTGGCAGACGGTAAAAAGTCACGCACCAAGTCCAACTGGTCAGCACCCTTTCGGATAGCTGTCGCCGAAGCGTAGGTCGTTTCCACCTCTTCCGAATGAAAACCAGCCCCCTGCCGCTGAACTGGACCGAGCTGAATTCCTGTCCCAGCCACCGCCTTAGCGTAAGCCAAGCCCAGAATATGATTGGGTGTATCACCTGTGAAAGTCAGCCCAGCAAACTCCTGCCACATGGCCTGGGTCTTCTGTGGATAAGAGAGATTGTCTGGCAAGTTTTTCACAAAATTTTCCATCTCTTCTGACTTATCCACATAGATATCCGCAATTTTCTGGTAATCCAGCATTTCTTCCGTACCGAAAACCAGTTTTTCCACACCCAGCTTGTGTAAAATGCTGATGGCTCCCTTGGCAAAATGGTCAGCCGACTGGACAGACACCAAAAAGGGCATCTCGACAACAAGATCTGCCCCGTGTTCCAAAGCCATCTGAGCCCGTGTCCACTTATCCACAATGGCTGGCTCACCCCGTTGCATAAAATTGCCAGACATAACCACAATTTTCAAGCCTTCCACCTGCTCCAGCAGATATTTATGCCCCGTGTGAAAGGGATTGTATTCTGCTATTATCCCTGAAATCATGCCTTGACCGCCTTGAAAAACCACCGCTGGCTAGTTTCTGTCGGAGCTTGATCTTCAAAGTCCGCAAAGACTTCCACAGATACAAAACCAGCTTGTTTCAAACATTCCACATAGGTTTCAATCGGATAGGTCCGCTCTTCATGAACTTCATCCCGACGGATAAACCGCTCCTCTTGACTGTCCTCATCTTTGACAAAGAAGGTCAATTCGTGAACAATGGAATGCTCATGCTCCCCTTCATAGGTATCCCAGACAAAGGCAAAATCCTCGTAGTTTTCATGGTAGCTATAACCTGCAAACACTTCCTCCATTTGATAAATAGAGTGAACGTCAAAAAGGAAAGTACCACCTGAATTGAGAACAGAGTGAACTCCTTCAAAGACCCGCAAAACAGCTTCTTGGTCCGCCATATAGCACAGACTGTCCGAGTAACAGGTCACCGCATCGAAATCTCCAACACCTTCCAGAGCCATCATATCTGCTTGGGCCAACTCCATCATGACACCCGCAGCTTCTGCTTTTTTCTGGGCCAATTCTAACATTTCATAGGACAGGTCAAGCCCTGTCACCTCATAACCCTTTTGAGCAAAACGCACAGCCTGAATCCCTGTTCCACAGGCTAATTCTAAAATCGTCTTGGTGTCTTGTGGCAAGTTCCGCAAGCTAAAATCTGTCCATTTATCATACAAGCTGTCATCCATGATTTCATCATAGACCGCCGCAAAGGTTTCATAAGTTGCCATATTTTTCCTTTCATAAAAAGCAGCCCATCGACTGCTTCATTAACTCATGCTGTGTTCAAGAAGTTCATTACTTCTAATTACATAATAGTGAACTCTCTTTGGTCACTTTCGAATTTTATGGTGACCAGCTGAAACAGTTCCCCAAACTGTTTCACTCCCACCCCCGCACAGCTCCAACAGTCAGAGTAGTGACTGTTGGAGGTTGGAAATGAAGCGAACTCGTTCGCATCAGCCGTATAGGTCAGATTTGGAGTGGGAAGCACGAACTGCTGTGATTTGCTTTGCAAATCCTATCTCCAACCTTAAACAGTCCCCCGGACTGTTTAAGCCAATCAACCACTGCGCTGAGATGTTGACTCAAGTTTCGAATAGTACACCCAAATCAAAATCTGTTTTCATATTTTTTCAAAAAGTCTATCATTTCTAATCACATAATAGTGAACTCTCTTTGGTCACTTTCGAGTTTTATGGTGACCAGCTGAAACAGTTCCCCAAACTGTTTCACTATTCCTCTTCTAAAAAGTCTGCGACTTCCAAGAAGCTGCCTTCATGCCATAATTTTTCAAGGTTGTAGAGGTCACGCATTTCTTCTGAGAAGATATGAATAACTACGCCTCCAAGGTCCAATAGGACCCAGCCACCGTTACTATCGCCTTCTACACGGCTACCCTTGATCCCGACTTCTGCTACCTTTTCACGGATGTTTTCCGCAATAGCCTCCAACTGCCGACTATTCATAGAGCTGGCAATCACAAAGTAGTCTGTCAGGCTGGTCACACCCTGAACATCAATTACAACAAGGTCCTCAGCTCGCTTGTCATCAGCAGCCTGAACCACAACTTTTACTAAATCTAGTTCTTTCATCTTATCCTCTAATTATATTTTCTAATCTATCCACCTGGGCAAAATTCCATGACCAGATGTTTTGGTAGTGGTCAATCAAGTCTTTGGCATCCAATTTGCCTGAATAACCTGTCGTCGTTCCGTCCCGAATCACAGCTACCTTGTAGCCTAGTTCAAAGGCTACTTTAATCGTCGTATCAATACAAAAATTGGTCGCCATACCCATGATGATGAGCTGCTCCATTCCCTTTTCCTGCAAATAAGCATGAAGCCCCGTTTCCTTGAAGGCACTGTTAAAGGTCTTATCGAAAATCTTCTCACTAGCTACGGGTGCAACAATTGAGTGAATCTCCCAGTCAGCAGTCCCCTTGACCAATTCCTGGTCATGATGTCGGACATGGATGACTTCTAGCCCCGCTTGACGAGCTTTTGTGATGCTATCTTGCCAGAGGGCTAATCGCTCTTCAATGGCATAAGGTTTTTCCTCCACTAGAAGGTTCTGAATGTCAATGACTAACAATGCAGATTTCATAGCTTAACACCAGGCGTTTCCAAACGGAAGACCAATTCCCTTTCTTCTTCACTATCCAAGACAAAACCATTTTTCTCCAAGAGATGAGCCATCTTCTGATTGCCCTTAACATAAGCTGCAATCAAATGGTCGCAGACAGGATGTGATTGAGCCATTGCTATTACGACCTCCAAAGCTGCCTGTCCATAGCCTTTCCCCTGAAATTCTTGACCAATCATAAACCGCCAGAGCATATATTGTTGGATGTCCTCATCAATGTCAATCAAGGCAAAACCAACCACCTGTTCATCCGCCCAGATGGCATAGGGGAAGACATCCCCGTTTTCTCTGTAAAGCCAAGCGTCAGCGAGTGAACGCACGTTTGGAGCCACGAAGACCTTATCTGCCTCGGCTACTGTCAAGTCCAAGACTGCTTGATAGGAGCTTTCATCCACAGATTTTAATGCAATCATCCCTACTCCTTCAAATAAGAAACATAGCCATTATAGGTTTCCAAAGTTTGTGGATAAATGGGAATCCCCTTCTTGGCTAAGTAGGAAATGGTTTGGGCAGTTTCATAGGCTACTGCCTTGTCCAAGGACTCTTTTGCGATACGACGCGCCTCGTCCACCCCAGGAAAATCCCGATTGGGTTCGATGTAGTCCGCCACATAGAGCACCTTGTCCAGCAAGGTCATCTGCCCAGCACCAATGGTGTGTCGTTGAATAGCTTGGAAAATTTCCTCATCTTTCAAGCCAAAATCTTCTGCGATTTTATAGGCGCCAACCACACCGTGCCAGATGTTATTATCCCAGTTGAGCAGGTCCTTGTCCAAATTATACTTGGCAATCAAGTCCAAAAAAACTTGGTCTTCCACTTCCTTAGCATAGTCATGCAAGAGTGCTGCTAGACTGGCTTTTTTCGGATCACAGCCATATTGGTCTGCCAATGCAAGCGCCGCCTGCTCCACACCCAAGACATGTTGGAAGCGCGCTGGCTTCATGGCTACACGGATTTTTTCCAAAAGAGCCTGACGGTCAAATGTCAAATCTGCTGCAATCATTGGTAAAGTCCTTTTTCTTCGATATAGTCCAGAACTTCATGAGGCACCATAAAATTCGGTACTCGTCCTTGCTTGATAAAGCTCCGCACCATGCTGGAGGAAATGTCCATCAAGGGTACATCTACCCAGATAACAGGATAGGACGTCCCTGCCTTGTAACGAGGGCGCTGGACACCAACAAACTGCACCAACTGGACCAATTCATCTATCCTGTGCCATTTTGGAAGATAGTCTACCATATCCGCACCGATGATAAAATAATAATCCGTATCAGGATTTTTTTCCTTCAACAACTTCATGGTGTCGTAGGTATAGCTGACACCACGGCGTTCCAGTTCAATGGTTTCAATCCCTAAGCCCTCAATACCTGCAATAGCCATCTTGAGCATGGAATAGCGATGGTATTCGTCAATGGTTTCTTTTTTATCCACATGAGGGGGAATGAATTCTGGCATGAGCAAGACTTCATCCAGCTTCAACTGTTGACGGACCTGGTCTGCCACAATCAAATGAGCATTGTGGACAGGATTGAAATTCCCTCCCAGAATCCCCACTTGTTTGCGATTGGTTTCTTTCTTTTCAACCTCTAATTCAACCTTGGTAAAGGGTGTTAAGAGTTCAATAGCCATAGGCTCTCCTTCTTAGATTTCTTTGACCTGTTTAGAAATTTTACGGTTCTCTTTCTTGCTAGATTGTTTGAATAAAATCAAGATGCGACCGATTTTTTGAACCGTATCCACACCGATTTCTTCTTCCAAGATTTCAGCTACTTCGTGGATGTTTTCATCCGTATTTTGTAGCAAGGTCACCTTGATCAATTCACGCGCATCCAAGGCCTGACGAACACTGGTTTTAATCTGGTCATTGAGACCATTTTTCCCAATCTGAATGATGGGCTTGAGACTGTGTGCCTGACTGTTCAAAAAGGCACGTTGTTTTGAAGTTAATGACATCTATTTTTCCTATGTTTCTATAATTTATTGGCTAACAAATGTAACCAGTACGCACATCTAAATAATCGCCTTGCGGATCACCACATCCACACCCTTAGGCGCCCAGGCAGCAATCTTGGCCTTTTCATTGACACGAATCCAACCAAGACCTGAGAAGACCACATCCGTCTTTTCGTTGATGGTAAATTCATGACGGACCAATTCAGGAAATTCTTTCAATTCCTTGCTGGTTGGTGGCACTAAAAGTGAGCCCGCATGCTTCTGGTAAAATTCACTAGCCCCCTGCAGCTTGGTGCGGTGGAGTTGGAGCTCATTGTCAAAGAAGGCCGTAAAGCCTTGGCGTTCACCAGCCACAAAGTCAAATCGTCCCAGACCAGCCAAGAACAAGGTTTGTTCTGGATTGAGCTGGTAGGTCTTTGGCTTGATTTCTTTCCGGGGGCTGATGTACTTGAGGTTTTTAGCCGTCAAATAATGGGCCATCTGGTGACGATGGATAATCCCTGGCGTGTCATAAATGAATGAACCATCATCCAGAGGAATTTCAATCTTATCCAGCGTCGTTCCAGGGAAACGTGAAGTCGTAATGACATCCTTATCCCCTGTAATTTCTTGGATAATAGCATTGATCAAGGTTGATTTGCCAACGTTGGTCACACCGACCACATAGACATCCCGTCCCTTGCGGTGTTGTTCAATCTTTTCAATCAAGTCCTTGATAGCCTGCTTGTTTTGGGCTGAAGTCAAGATCACATCAACTGGTCGCATGCCGATTTCATGCGCCCGTTCGGTCAACCACTGAGTGACCTTGCCTGTCTTGACAGACTTGGGTAAAATGTCCTGCTTGTTGCCGACCAAAAGCACGTCATTTCCTGAAATAAAGCGAGGCAAACCTGGAATGACTGAACCATTGAAATCAAAAATATCAATGACATTAACCACCAAGGCATCGCTTTCTCCCACGCTATGGAGGAGTTTTAAGAAGTCGTCATCTGAAATATTGACATCTGAAATCTCATTGTAATGGCGCAAACGGAAACAACGTTGGCAGTAGAGTTGCCCTGTTTCCAGGCCTTTTTCTAGGGCTGATTGAGGTGTATATCCAGCGACAGCCTTGTCTAGCGTCTGAATCTTGGCACCACAGCCGATACAAAATAATTCTTCCACTTACATCTCCCTCTTGTAGTCTATCGCCCCATATTTGGCGATGATTTTTTTCATGGTCCGTCGCTCACGCCAACGGTTAATCTGCGTATTGATCGAGTCCGTCTTTATCAAGGGTTTGACCAAGACAGACTTGAGACCAGCTCGCTTAGCAGCCCGAATGTCCGTCATCAACTGATCACCAATCATGACCACTTCATGTGGCTGGACATTAAAGCGTTTCAAGGCTCGGTTAATCCCAAAGGTGAAAGGCTTGAGAGCGAAGGCTTCAAATTCAATCCCAAATTTTTCAACCGCCCGTTTGACACGTTCGTATTTATTGTTAGACACCACCACAACGGGAATGCCTGCGTCCTGCAAATCATGTAACCACTGGCGCATCTCTGGCGTTCCATCGGGATTGTTCCATGCAATCAAGGTATTATCCAAGTCAACAAACACTACTCTGATGCCATGTTTTTTCAAGCTTTCGACCGTCACGTCATAAGCCTTTTCCAAGGCAAAATCTGGCATGTAATTTTCTAAACTCACTATCGACTCCAAAGTTTTTTATCAGACAATTATACCATTTTTCCAAGAAAAATGCGAATGGATAGCCAAAAGGAAAAACACCCGGTAACCCGAGTGTTCATCAGCAAGTTTAGCTCTTTTCTAAAATCCAATCTTTAGGAATGAATATCATGTGAGTCAGGAGCCAATCAATATCTAGTGAGTATTTTGAGAAGGCAAAGCCAATTTGCTCTACTCCTGAACCATCATCATCCATCCCCAAAATAGTCGATGCATGTCCGTAATCAGCATGACTATCATCAAAGAGTCGCCAAGTGAGTGCTTTATAGACTAATTTTTTTGCATCGTACAAAGTATAGCATTCTCTGAATTCAGAAAAAGCTAAACAATCTTTTCCTTTGGGCTCCACACCCTTGATTTGGGCAATGGCAATCAAACTTTCATAATTGTGGTAACGTAGGGAATTGTTTAAAGATTGGGCCAAGCTCACTGCATAATCCAATGCTAAATCACTCACCTCAACTGCCACAGTCCCCAATTGCTCGCGGATCGGATTCAATAAATTCGCAGCAAATCGAGCCAGTTCTTCTCGAATCTCCTGAGGTAGATTCTCAATATCTTCTAGAATGACCTCTCTGTCTTGTTCGGCGCCCCTGTAAATGTTCGTTTCAAGACCTTCCTCGCCAAGGCGCTCTAATTCCGGGTCAAAGCCCTTTTTTCCTGCTCGAACGTACTCCAACAGAGTAGCGTAGTAGCCTTCCGGCAACAAAATCTGATCACCCAAATATGGTGCTTCAATAGTTGTCATGTTTTTCTCCCCCACGTTTATTTATATTGTTATTGTAACAAGTTTATATTTTTTTGTAAACCTTTTCAACTCTTATTACATACTTATACGAATGATAAGAAATTCATAGGTCATCTCTTACCAAAACAAACGTGTCCCATGAACCTGGTCAACTGGTAATTTTTGTAATAAGTCGGGTAAATTGTCTACTGTTAAGCCACCACCGATTAAGATTTCAATTTTGCCTTGAGCATAGGCTGCAATTTCCTTTAACCATTCCACATTGTTCAAGGCAGAGCCAGTCAAACTTCCTCTTGTCAAAATCCGAGTCACCCCATGCTCTGCCAGCCAATCAAGTGCTTCAAACTGGCGATCGCGAGGGATTTGGTCAAATGCCATGTGAAAGACAATCTGACAGCCCTGCGATACCGCAATCAGCCGTTCCAGCGCTGCTTCATCCAGCCATTTTCCTTTGTCAAGACACCATAGACCAAACCATCTGAGCCCTGCTCTTTAGCTACTTTACAATCCTCGAGCATGATCTCTAGCTCTGCCTCGTCGTAGCAAAAATCGCCACCGCGGGGACGAATCATGGTCATGACTGTTGCATCCTGTTCATGTGCCAGTTGACAAACATATTTGATTACAGCATAGCTCGGTGTCGTCCCTCCTACTGCCAAATTATCGCAGAGTTCAAT
The DNA here is from genome assembly GCF_002964045.1 of Streptococcus suis. GTDB lineage: Bacteria > Bacillota > Bacilli > Lactobacillales > Streptococcaceae > Streptococcus > Streptococcus suis_U. The sequence goes on from NZ_POPB01000377.1 coordinate 8,245, forward strand.
CCGCTGGGCACCCATCGAAATAGCTTTGGCAACATCTATATGGTTTTCAGAACAAAATTCTTTTATCACGGTCATTCCTCTCCAAGTCTTTTTCTTAAGTATAACAAAAAAAGAGTATATTAACCAATACTCTTTTCGGAAATAATGACATCCTTTAATGATATGAGAAGAACTGCTGATAAAATCAAGGCCATGCCTAGAAAATCAATCGTATAAAAATGTTCATCGACCAACCAGACCGCAAAAAAGACTGATGCAATTGGCTCGATAGAAGCTAAGAGGCTACCATTTACCGGTCCCACCATACTGACACCTTTGAGAAAGGCCGTATAGGCAAAAATGGTCCCAACACCGACAATCCCCAGTAAGCCCAACAGACTACCTCCATCAAGCGGAAGATTGCCCTGCCAGGTTTGTAAACCAAGCGTAACCACAAAGCCGCCCATCAGCATTCCCAGCCCTATCACCACCATACTGCCGTATTGACGAATCAGTTTTCCTGGCAAAATAATATAGAGCGCATAGGTAAAGGCAGAGAAAATTCCCCAGAATAAGCCAATTGGCGTCACAGCCAACTCATCCAATTTGCCATGGGTTGCAATTAAAAATGTACCTGCGATGGCCAAGATAATTGAAACCAACTCAATTCCTGATGGTTTTTCCCTATTTTTCAAACAAGTATAGGCCAATACCAAGACAGGACAAAGATATTGTAAAACCGTAGCCGTTCCTGCATTTGTATAGTAAATCGCTTGCAGGTAGGCCATTTGATTGAGTACCAAACCAAGCATAGCAAAGACAAAAATTCCTAACAAAGCCTGTTTGCTCTTTAAAACCCTAATTAACTGCTCTCTAGCTGTCAAATTGGCTAGCCCCAGCAGGAAAACACCGGATACCATCAACCGAAGGGAGGTAATCATATCCACTGAGACACCACGTGACATCAAGTACTGCCCGCTTACGCCCGAAAGCCCCCAAGCTATCCCTGCAGCTAAAGTTATCAAGGTTCCCAATCTCTTATTTGCCATCCTATCTCCTTTTCACAATGCGAATAGTCCTATTATACCAAAAAGAGTAGGACACCGTCCCACTCTTTCATTTCATTATTATGCTAAGCCCACAAACTCTACAAATCGCATAAAGGCTGCCTGTCCTTCTGGAGTGCGTTTGTAGACACCTGCATCCTCTAGGACACGGGCAAAGATTTGTCCGACGGAGGCTCGAATGACCTCTTCAGCCGTCACTTCTGTCACAACTGGATGTTCTGCTTTTAACCTGTCTGCCCAAGGCTGATGATAAACTGCCACCTGACTAGCTTGCCCCAGTAGGTATTTCTTGACTTCTGCTAATTCTGCTTTTAAGCGTGGAGGCAAAATCGCCAAGCCCATGACCTCAATCAAGCCGATATTTTCTTTCTTAATGTGTTGCACATCTGGATGTGGATGGTAGATACCATCTGGAAATTCTTCCGAGGTCTGATTGTCGCGGAGAACCAAATCCAGCTCGTACACATCCCCTCGCTTCCGGGCAATCGGGGTGATGGTATGATGGGGAGTTCCATCCGTCTCAGCCTTAATCTGAACACTATCATCTGAGTAGCTCCGCCATTTTTCCAAAATCTTAGTCGCTAAACCAAGAAGCGCTAGCTTATCTGCCGAGCTCAAACGAATCACCGACATGGGCCACTTGACAATGCCCGCCGAAACGGACTCAAAGCCATCGAAGACCAGCTGGCGCTCAATCGGCGCCTTTTCCATGGCAAAACTGTGCCGCCCACCCTGATAGTGATTGTGGGTCAAGATGGAGCCACCCGAAATTGGTAGGTCAGAGTTGGAACCGACAAAATAATCTGGAAAGATGTCTAGCAGGTTCAAGAGCTGTTCAAAGGTTTGAGAACTGATGACCATAGGCACATGCTCTTGGTTCAAGAAAATAGCATGTTCATTGTAGTAAGCATAAGGCGAATACTGGAAGCCCCACTTTTCCTGTCCAAGATCCAAGCGAATAATGCGGTGGTTGGCACGCGCAGGATGATTAATCCGGCCTTGGTAGCCCTCGTTTTCCATACAAAGCAGGCACTGAGGGTAGTTAGAAGCCTTTGCCAAGCGAGCCGCCGCAATAGCCTTAGGATCCTTCTCTGGTTTGGACAGATTGATGGTAATTTCTAGGTTACCATAGTCTGTCGGTGTTTGATAATAGATATTTTTGGCAACAGCAGCCACCTTGATGTAGTCATTGCGCTTGCTCAAGGCATAGAAATCTGCCACAGCCTGCTCTGGGCTGTCCTGGTAGGTCTGCCAGAAATCACGATTGACCTGACTAGGACTAGGCGTGATTAAGTCCATCAAACAAGCCCCGACCATGTCCTGCTCTTCCAACAATTCTCCCACAAATCCAGTTCGAACCCCGTGAGCCAATAGTTCTTCCTTGAGTTCAATCAAGTCTGTTAGCTCTGTTTGGACAGTCAAAACTTGCTCACCTACTAAGGCTAAAACCCGATTTCGCAGGTAAAGAGCATCCATTTCCTCAAAATCACTGTTGGCAATAACCTGCTCAACAAAACGATCCACCAATCCAGCCATCATTTCTCCAATCTATTTTCGAGATAAAACGCGAGAGCCTCCAGCAATCTCCGCTACATAGAAGCTTGGTTCATATCCAACCACTTCAGTATAGGTCTTGCCGACATTTTCCGTGAAGGCTTCAACCTTATCCTTGTGGACAATGGCAATACCACAACCGCCGAAACCTGCACCTGTCATCCGAGCACCAAGAACTCCTTCTTGCTCCCAAGCTGTGTGAGCCAAGGTATCCAATTCCAAACCTGTCACTTCATAATCATGTTCCAAGGAAACATGGGAAGCATTGACCAAACGACCAAAGGTTGCCAAATCCCCTTCTTCCAAGGCCTTACGCGCCTGCAAGGTCCGTTGGTTTTCCAAAACAGCATGGCGGGCACGCTTGATGCGGTTATCATCTTTGATTAAGTAACTATATTGGTCAAAGGTCCACTCATCCAATTCACCTAGAGTTTGAATAGTCAAGACTGCATTCAATTCTTCCACAGCTTTTTCACATTCCGCACGGCGCTCGTTGTACTTAGAATCCGCCAATTCACGACGTTTGTTGGTATTCATGATGACGATCACATGGTCTCCCAAATCCAATGGCACCAATTCATATTCAAGCGTATTGGTATCCAGATAAATGGCACGTTGGTCCGCTCCCATACCAATCGCAAACTGGTCCATGATGCCAGAATTGACACCGATAAAGTGATTTTCCGTTTGTTTCCCAATTTTCACCAAATCAAGACGCGTCAACTCAAGACCGTACAATTCTTCTGCGATAATGCCGATCAAGAGTTCCAAGGAAGCTGATGAAGACAAGCCTGAACCATTTGGAATATTACCGTAAACAAAGACTTCCATACCTGTATCAATGGTATGCCCAGCTTCTTGCAAGAACTTGAGAACACCCTTAGCATAGTTGGTCCAGTTGTCCGCCTTATCAAAGACCAAGTTGTTCAAATCCACTTCGATAATTCCAAGCTCTTCAAAGTTTGCAGAATAGAAGCGCAAAACTTGGTCATCACGTTTGCGAGCAGCACCGTAAGTCCCTAAGGTAATGGCTGCTGGAAAGACATGACCACCGTTGTAGTCTGTATGCTCACCAATCAGGTTAATCCGCCCAGGTGAGAAGAAAGTCGCATCCGCCTCTTGACCAAACACATCGAGAAAGGCTTGCTTGAGTTGTTCTATGTTCATAAGAACCTCCTTGATTTTGTAATCGTTTTCTTTTATTGTACAACTTTAAAATATAAAAGTCAATATATTTACTAAAAATTTACTAATTTTGCATTTTATGCTATACTAGATACAAATAGATAGGAGAATCCCATGGTTACCATTAAAGACATCGCTGAAAAGGCTCAATTATCATCTGCCACCATTTCCCGCGTTCTCAAGGGCGACCTGACCCTATCCGTCAGCCCAGAAACCCGACAAAAAATCATGAACTTGGCTCAAGACTTAGGCTACACCAAACACCTCAAAAAACAAGCACCCCAACAAAAAGGCACCATCGGTATTGTCCAATGGTACACCGAGAGCGAAGAGCTGGCTGACCTCTACTACTATTCCATCCGTGCCAACATCGAGCAGACCGCCAGCCTTCTCGGCTATCAAATCGTTCGCTCCTTCAACAACTTGACCAATCCCCTCCTTCAAGGATTGGACGGTATCATCGCAGTTGGCAAATTTTCTTCTGGGCAAATAGCAGAGCTGGCTAGCTTGTCTTCCAAACTGATTTTTGTGGATTCTGATACGCTGACCGAGGGATTCTCCTGTATCACGACTGACTTTGAACACTCTGTTCAGACAGTTATCGACCACTTCCGTTCACAAGGGCTGACTGATATTGGACTCCTAGTCGGACAGGAAGAAACCACAGACGGACACCAACTGCCAACAGATCCCCGCCTGACCGCCTTTCGGACCTATCTAGGCTCCTTGGGCATGCTCCAAGAAAGTTATATCTATCAAGGAAAATTCTCAACTCAATCTGGCTATGAGCTGATGAGCCAGGCTATCGCAGACCTGGGTGACCAACTGCCACCTGCCTTTTTCATGGCAAACGATACTCTGGCTGTCGGCGCCCTTCGAGCACTTCAAGAGCGCCAAATAGCCGTTCCCGAACGTGTCCAACTCATCACCTTTAATGATACTGCCATCACGCGCCAGGTCTACCCAGCCCTGTCATCCATCAGTGTCTACACCGAAGAAATGGGGCAAGAAGCCATGCAGCTGCTGGACCGTGTCATTGCGAGTCCACAGCCCCACCACCCCCGCAAAATCAAGCTGGGAACCCAGCTGGTAATTCGGGAAAGTTCTTACTAATAAGGTATAAGAAAATCTTCCTACTTTTGAGTAAGAAGATTGTCTATTGAGTTATCATTCAATAATACCATGTCTATAATTAAAGGCATGGGCTTCAATTTCTTCGATTGTATCAGGGAATCGTTGTACCAACCTAGCATTCAATAGTTTCTTCACCCCCTCTTGTGGAGTGAGTTCACCTACAATTAGTGCATTGCGTAAGTATTCTCGAATTTTCCAATACTGTTTTGCATCTTCCACTAACACTTTTTGATATTTTTTAGGTCTAGCCAAAATCATTCTAATTAAAATAACAAATACAGAGAGTCCGAGGATAGAACCTACATCTGAGAGTCCAAATGGAACAGAGAGTAATAAAGCAGCCACTCCAGTTAACCAAGGGTGCCTTTTCATAAAAACAATTAATTTATGAAAATTAAAATCTTGAGTTAATTCTTGATAATCTATTTGAATTTCAGAAATATTTAAAATAGATACTTTATTTGGAAATGGATATGTGCGATTTTCTAAACGTCCGTCAACATCTAAATGACATAAATCATCACGAACTATTTGATCAAAATAATTTTTCTGATACGCCTTGACTTTATTTTCTGCATTTTCTTCAGATACAGTTAGTGTCTTCTGAATACCAATTTTAGCTGCCGCATGTCCTAGTGTCAAACCAGAACTAACTTTTAATGAATCTATAAATAATCCTACTTCTTATCCTCTCCTTTTTCTCACTACTCTTACTAGACCAATACCAGCGAATATTACTCCAACAATCCCCAAAACCGAATAGGTTTCACCTGTCATTGGTAACACTCCGAATAGTTTCTTCGGTTCCTGTTTTTTTGCAGTTGTTTTTTCTTCTGAAGCATTTGTCTTTGATTCAGAACTTGACGTTGATGTTGATGAAGCTGCAGTTTCCGAACTTGAACTTGTTGAAGACGAAGCAGTTGTTTCTTCCTCTTTTACAACAAAATTAGGGTTTGTAAAGGAAGCTAGTACACTTGGATTAGAATAGTCTTCTGCACCAATTGTTACTGTCCACCCAACATTTTTTAGTGTTTGACCTTCTAGAAGAATACCAAATTCTACTTTTGCATCCGGACCAGCATAGCCACCAATACCATTCAGACCAAAAAGTCCATGATTCACAGTATCGCTGGTAATCACAAATCCATTTTCTGATACCTTTCTCAAGGTCGTCATATTCCCAATCAAATCTCCATCAGAGTAAACAGCAGCATATGAACCGTCACCAGAAATAATTAGGGAAGAAGGGCGGCCTGGTTTTGTACCATTCGGAGTTTCAACCGTGGTCCAAGTTCCTACAAGTTCGCTTGGAAAAGAAATTTCTTGACCAAGAGCAGCATCTCTCATAGCCTTTGGCAATAGTGAAGCTTGCTGAGCTTGAACTGCTTGTTCGGAAGAACCTGCAGAAATAGGGGTTGCCAATGGTTTATAATCTAATAGCGACAAATCAACTTCTGTCTTACCAGAAACATCAATCGCTCCAGCGGTATCTCCAACTCTATAGTCTGCTTCTTGAAGCAAAATAACTTCTCCATTGGTCTCGGATAATTGATATAGCTTAGCATTTATCTCACCAGATCCCCGAGAAATACCAACTATTTGAATAGTTCCGTCATCATATACCTGAAAATTATCACCACCTGCTGGTCCAAAAATCTTACCAATTAGTAGTGTCGGGGTTTGCTGATTAGCATAGTAAAGAGCAACTGGGTTGATAGAACCATCTTCTTTCTTTTCACCAATAACCAACTCTTCCTGACCATTTTTATCTATATCAAAAAGAGCATAATGGAATTCTTTTGAACCTACTGAGTTCAATGCATAACTCTCATTAGGAACCGTAGTCAAAGTGGATTGATAAACTAAGCTGTCTGCTTGAACCGATTGAGTTCCAACTAAACCAAGAACAGCAAAAGACAAAATGGAAAGTTTTAAATAATTCTTTTTCATACTTTTTTCTCCTATTTTATATACCATATTATTGTAAATCGGATGCTACATAAATACTAAACAGTGCCTCAATTGCAGTTACTTTTTAACTAAAACTATTTCATTATCACCATCGCTTTCAGCAATTCGTAAAATATTCCCCTCCTTTTCAAATATCATTTCAACAGGTTCAGCATCTTCAGAAGAGTATAGATCTAATGTTTTATTAGAAGGATTAATATTTTTGATGATTGCCTCTTTCGACTTATCCCCATCAGTCATAATTAAATCTGCTGTTTCACCATGGATTACGACTGTCATAGAAATACCATCGTATTCTCCATAATAGTTACCATCTAAATATCTTTTTAGAAGTTCCATACCTGAAAACAAAACAATTACTACTACAACACCAACGGTTAGTAACTGTTGTTGCTTGTTTAAGCTTAAAAACCAATTTTTTATTGATTGCACTAATGTTTTTAGATTTTCCATTTTAACCTCTTTTTTATTTTTTATAATAGATAGATTTATTATATCAAAAAAAACGCTACCATTTTCGAAATCGAATCTATGGGTTCAAAATTCCCTAAAAACTCAACAAACAGTTTATATTTTTTACTATAGGTCATAATATTTGGATTTTTATCACAGTTTTCGATATACTAATCTTAAATAGAAAGGCTGGGTTACTATGACAAATCTATATCCATTTGGACAAACATACAAGCAACTTCGAGAAATGAGGGGGTTAAGCTTGAAAGAAGCTGCTTCAAATATCGTTTCTCCACAATTTCTTAGTCGCTTTGAAAAGGGAGAAAAAGGAATTTCACTCGAAAACTTCAGTCGCCTACTAATCGTACTTGGTTTAGAATGGAAAGACTTTGCTAATGCATATGCAAATAATGGTGGGGATTGCATCGAATTTCCTGCTTTTGAATATGCAAAACATGTCAAAAACGAAGAAGACATGATTCAGTACCTACCCGAGTATGAAAAATTATTCGAAAGTTATTTAAAAGATAGCCCTATCCAAGCAGAAATGTTACTAAAGGCCATCAAACTTCGTCACTATACTGTAATAGATAAATCAGACCAAACAATCTCTAAAATTCAGAATATTATTGATTATTTGATGAGACTTTAAACTTATAATAGTGCTGAATTAGAAATATATTATATCATTGCCAGTCATTGTCCTCTGAAATTTATAGAACATATGACAAAACAATTATTATTCATGTACAAACAAAGTGCCGATACAGATACCTATATTCGTATCTTGAATGGCCTAACCTATACTGCTAGTTACTATTCAAAACAAGGTTTCTATTCCAAGGCTAATGATATTATCCAAGAAGTGAAAAAACAACAAACTTATGAACGTGGCTATTTATCAACCCCTCTCATGTTTTTAGAAACCGTACATGTCTACAATCTATTACGTTGGAATAAAGAAGAAGCAATCGAACTTGCAAGAAATCTATTAAAGTATATGGAAAGTGCTAAGTTTATCGATGAAAATTACTACTCTAACTCCATTAAAGCTTTTATTTATCATTTCAACCAACTTAATCAAACAGGTAAGGACCTTTTTTAAAGATAGTACAAAAAACCGAGAGTTCACAACGAATTCTCGGTTTCTTCTATTCAATTTAATCCAACAACTTAGCCAATTCCTGTGCCAAAAGTTGTTGTGCAACTTGTGGGTTGGCTTGTCCTTTAGTCGCTTTCATCAAGAAACCTGTAAAGGCCTTATCAGCATTGCGTTTGCCAGACTTGAAGTCAGCTACAGCCGCTTCGTTATCCGCAAAGACTTGGTGGATAATCGGAATGAGGACAGCTGGATCTGAAATCTGTACCAAGCCAGCCTTCTCAACGTAAGCCTTAGCAGAACCACCTTCCTTAGCCAAGTGAACAAAGACTTTCTTGGCAATCTTAGATGAAATAGTGCCATCCGCAATCAAGGCAATCATCTCCACCAAGTTTTCAGGTGTTAAGGCGATTTGCTCAACAGTCTTACCTTCAGCATTGAGGAACTGAGCCACTTCACCCTGCAACCAGTTAGAAACTTGTTTAGCATCGCCACCTGCTGCCACTGCTGCTTCAAAGAAGTCAGACAAGGCCTTTGTTGACGTCAACTGACCAGCATCGTAGGCGGTCAAGCCCAAGTTTTCCACATAGTGAGCACGGCGAGCCTTTGGAAAGACTGGCAATTCTGCACGCACTTCCTCAATCCAGCTATCATCAATCTCATAAAGTGGAAGATCTGGCTCTGGGAAGTAACGGTAGTCCGCTGAACCTTCCTTGACACGCATGAGAATAGTTTCCCCAGTAGATTCATCGTAACGGCGAGTCTCCTGCTGGATTTGACCACCTGAACGCAAGATTTTGGCCTGACGTTCTACTTCGTGCTGCAAGCCCTTGCGCACATAGTTGAAGGAGTTGAGGTTTTTCAACTCAGTCTTGGTACCAAATTTCTCCTGACCATAAGGACGAAGAGAGATGTTGGCATCCACGCGCATAGACCCCTCTTCCATCTTGACATCTGAAATACCAGTATATTGGATAATTTCCTTGAGGGCTGTCAAGTAGGCATAGGCCTCTTCAGGCGAGCGCATATCGGCTTCTGATACAATCTCAATCAAAGGCACCCCCTGACGGTTGAGGTCCACATAAGAATAGCCATCTGTCCCGTGGGTATTCTTACCAGCATCCTCCTCCAAATGCGCACGCTCGATACGGATTTTCTTGGTGGAACCATCTTCTAGCTCAATCTCAATCCAGCCATTGTAGCCAATCGGCTCGTCAAACTGGGAAATCTGATAGGCTTTCGGGTTATCAGGATAGAAATAGTTCTTACGGTCAAAGTGCATATCCTTGTGAATGTCCATGTTCAAAGCCAAGGCAGCCTTAATACCAGCATCCACAACACCCTTGTTAAGAACAGGCAGAACTCCAGGGAAAGACCAGTCAATCACGTTAGTATTGGCATTTGGATCCTCACCAAAATGAGCAGATGAAGGTGAGAAAATTTTCGAGTTGGTATTCAACTCCACATGGACTTCTAGACCAATAATCGTTTCAAAGTTCATTAGTTAGCACCTCCAAAAATCACTGGTTGTTGCTTGTGGTAGTCTGTTGTCGCTTCAAAGGCAGCAGCCACTTGGTAAATGGTCTCTTCTGAGTATTTTGGACCAATCAACTGCAAACCGACTGGCAAGCCTTCTACAAAACCAGCAGGAATCGAAATACCTGGAAGACCAGCCAAGTTGACAGGAATGGTCAAAAGGTCCGCCAAGTACATAGCCACAGGGTCATGGTTAAGCGTGTCCAAACCAAAGGCTACCGTCGGAGCAGTTGGCCCCAAAATCAAGTCATAGTCCGCAAAGACCTTTTCAAAATCTTGGATAATCAAGGTCCGCACCTGACCAGCCTTCTTGAAGTAGGCATCGTAGTAACCAGATGATAGGCTGAAAGTTCCCAACATAATACGGCGTTTGACTTCCTCACCAAAACCTTGGCTACGGGTTTTCACGTAAATCTCTTCCAAGTTGGTCGCATCTTCTGCACGGAAACCATAACGGATTCCGTCAAAACGCTGCAAGTTAGAAGACGCCTCTGACGAAGCGATGATGTAATAAACAGCAACCCCATACTTAGAATGTGGCAGGCTGACTTCTTCAATGATTGCTCCCAAGCTTTCCAAGTGCTTAGCCGCTTTGAGAATAGTTTCCTTGACCTGCGGATCAATCCCTTCCCCCATGTATTCTTTTGGCAAAGCAATCTTCATACCCTTGATGTCTTGACCAATCTTGCTAGTAAAGTCAGCAATTTCATTAACAGTAGATGTTGCATCCTTACCATCATGACCAGAGATGACATTGAGCAACTGGGCATTTTCCTTAACTGTCTGTGAAAATGGACCAATCTGGTCAAGAGATGAACCAAAGGCAATCAAGCCAAAACGTGACACTGTTCCATAGGTCGGTTTCATACCAACAATACCATTAAATGCTGCAGGTTGGCGAATAGAACCACCTGTATCAGAACCAAGTGACAAACGGACCTGACCAGCAGCAACTGCAGCTGCCGAACCACCTGAAGAACCACCAGGAACTTTTGTCTGATCCCAAGCATTCTTAGTCGGTTTGAAGGCAGAGTTCTCATTCGAACCACCCATTGCAAACTCATCCATGTTGGTCTTACCAACAATAATCATATCCTTTGCGTAGGCTTGGGAAACTGAAGTCGCATCAAAAATCGGCTCGTAGTTATAGAGCATTTTTGATGCTGCCGTGGTCAAAATACCCTTGGTTGAGATATTGTCCTTGACTGCCAAAGGAATCCCTGCCATAACATTGTCCGCATCAATCCCTTTTTCATCAAGAGCAGCAGCCTGCGCCAAGGCCTCATCTTCTGTGATAGTCAAGAAAGCATCCACTGCTCCCTCACGGCTCTTGATGTCTTCCAAGGTTGCCTTGGTCAACTCAACCGCAGAAATCTCCTTTTTGACAAGGAGGTCATGCAATTCATCAATGGTTTTATTGTTAAACGTCATTAGGCATCTCCTCCCCCGTCTAGAATAGCTGGTACCTTGATAAAGTTATCTTGTGATTCAGGCACATTTTTAAAGAGCTCCTCACGGCTCTCACCTTTTTGGGCAATATCTGATCGCAAGACATTCTTACGGTCGGCCATAGTGGTCGTCACCGCAACACCTGTCGTATCTACTTCATTGAGCAATTCAACCATATCGACAATCTTGCTCAAACTTGTCGCAAATTCCGCTGTTTCCTGGTCCGAAAATTCCAGCTTAGACAGCTTGGCAACGTGACGGACTTCAGCTTCAGAAATCTTCATTCTTACTTTCCTCCTAATGGAAATCTATCTTCTCATTATACCATATTTCCAGCTCCACACAAAGGTAGATATTCCCTCCGATGGAAGCTTTTTTCGGCAAAAAACCAGTCTAACGACTGGTTCCAAAACCCTAATCTATTATCGTCGCACCAAGCACATGGCGCAGATGGTTGAGAGCAAACTGATGTCTCTCCTCCGTCAATGCGGCAATTGCAGAAGCCACGACCTCAATCCGATAGCCTTTATTGTAGGCATCAATAGCTGTATGCAGGACACAGATATCAGACAGGACACCTGTCAAGACCACCGTATCCACCCGACGTTCTCTCAAACGAACATCCAAGTCCGTACCAGAAAAGGCCGAATAATGTCGCTTGTCCATCCAACGAACACGCGCATGGTCCTTGTTTTTGCTATAAAAATCCGCCAAAGGACCGTACAAATCTCGCCCGTCTGTTCCCATGATATTGTGAGGTGGAAAGAGCTTGCTTTCAGGATGCAAGTCATCCCCCTCTTCATGACCATCAATGGCAAAAACGATATAGTCCCCATTTTCAAATGCTTCTTTTGTCACCTGGGCAATCCGCTCAGCAATAGCCTGGGCAGGTTTCCCCGCGGTTAATTTGCCCTGGTCAGCCACAAAATCAACCGTATAATCAATCAAAATCAATGCTTTTGTCATCTTAGTAGTCACGTTTCTTAATTTCATCAAAGATAGCTGGAATCAAGACCTTTAAATAAGTTCCCTTCATACCAAGTGAACGACTTTCAATAATCCCTGCACTCTCCAACTTACGTAGAGCGTTAACAATTACAGAACGAGTAATACCGATACGGTCAGCAATAACAGAAGCCGTCAATTGACCTTCATTTCCGTTCAACTCACCCAAAATAGCAGCAACAGCCTTCATTTCAGAATAAGACAGGGTATTAACTGCCATATTGACCGCTGCACGTCGACGAATATTTTTCTCATCCTCTTCCCTCTGGAAGTTGAGCAATTGGATCCCTACTACTGTTGCCGCAATCTCAACCAAAATCAAATCTTCTTCGTGGAATTGCTCTTCATTACGCCAGATAATCAAGCTGCCAAACCGAATCCCAGTCACATGGATAGGCGCAATAGTAGTCAAACCCTTAGGATAGGTAGCACGAGATTCCACAGGAATAGCAGTCAATTCACTCTCCACAGGCAGGTTGACCTGAGTATCATAAACCTGGGCGACAGCCTTTACATATTCTTCTGGATACTGTTTGTTAATATAGAACTCTTCAACCCTGTCGTTATTGGTCTTATAGTTCATATGATAGCCTAAAATTTCACCCTCACTATTGATGATACAAGAATTACAATCAATAATATCTGACAAGTGCTCCGCAATGGCATTATAAGGCAATTCTTCTGCCAGTTGCTCTTCGGAACGCTTCAAAATGGAAGTAATATCCCGAGTTTTTTCTAATAATGTTGTCATATGTTCCTCTTTTTACTGTAGTTACATTCATTATACCGAATTATCAGGCAAATTTCAATAATTATCAGAAAATTTACTATTGTTGGAAAAGTACTGACAATTTAAAGCAAGAAAAAAGAGCCGATTTTGATCAGCTCCACTTTATCTACGGTATTGGCGCAAGAAACGCGTCATTTTTTCTTGAATTTCGGCCAATTCATCCACCCGTGGCAAGTAAACGATACGGAAATGATCTGGCTCTTTCCAGTTAAATCCACGTCCATGTACCAAAAGGACTTTCTCCTGTTTCAAGAAATCCAAAACAAACTGTTCATCATCTTCCACACGGTACATATCTCGGTCAATCTTAGGAAAGACATAAAGCCCTGCCTTTGGCTTGACAGCTGACAAACCAGGAATATCATTGATGGCCTTGGTGATAAATTCTCTTTGTTCATACAAACGTCCACCCGGCATCAAGAGCTCATCAACCGACTGATACCCACCCAAGGAAGTCTGAACAACCTGCTGGGCCAAAACGTTTGAACACAAACGCATATTGGACAACATATTCAAGCCTTCGATATAGCCCTTCACGTGTTTTTTAGGGCCTGACAAGACCATCCATCCTACACGGAAGCCACAGATACGATGGGATTTTGACAAGCCATTCATGGTTACGACAAACAAGTCAGGTGCCAAGGTCGCAATCGGAATATGAACAGCCCCATCAAAAACCATCCGATCATAAATCTCGTCAGAGAAGATAATTAGCTCGTGCCTACGAGCAATGTCAATGATTCCCTCCAAAATTTCCTTAGGATAGAGGGCACCCGTCGGATTATTTGGATTGATTAAAACGATTGCCTTAGTGCGTGAAGATACCTTGGATTCCATATCCTCCAAGTCTGGATACCAGTCAGCTGCCTCATCACAAACGTAATGCACAGCCTTGCCCCCAGCCAAGCTTACTGCCGCAGTCCAAAGTGGATAGTCAGGCATAGGAACCAAGACCTCATCACCATTGTCTAGCAAGCCTTGCATAGACATAACAATCAGCTCACTCACACCATTTCCAAGGTAAATATCTTCAATATCCACATTTGGAAATTTTTTCAATTGGCAATACTGCATAATAGCCTTGCGCGCTGAGAAAATCCCCTTACTATTCGAATAACCTTCCGACTTTCTAGCATTATGAATCAGGTCGCGGATGACTTCATCGGGCGCTGTAAAACCAAATTCTGCCGGATTTCCCGTGTTCAAACGAAGAATCTGTTCCCCATTGGCCCGCATTCGCATCGCTTCTTCCAAAACTGGACCACGAATATCGTAGGCTACATCATCTAATTTAGTAGATTTATTAAATTGTTTCATGTCGTTACCTCGACTTTCTATCTAGTTAATATTTTAGCTAAAAATGAAAAAAATCACAAGAATTCTTTACTTTTTCAATAAAAAGACTTATAATATAAATGTAATGTTAACTTATTTTTTAATTGCTTATCGAAAGGAGTGACTATTATGACACAATCTTATAAAACAATTCTTGTAGCAGTAGATGGTTCAAAAGGAGCTGAATTAGCTCTACACAAGGCCATTCACGTTGCCAAACGAAACCAAGCACGTTTGGTCATTGCCCATGTAATTGATACGAGAGCCCTTCATAATGTCGTTGCATTTGATGCGTCCGTCTACGAATCTCTAGAAAAAGAAGCCGAGTTACTCTTAGAAGAATATAAGCAAGAAGCCACAAACGCTGGACTCACAGATGTTCAACTTCGCATTGAGTTTGGCAATCCAAAAACACTACTAGCAGTTGATATTCCAAAAGAAACAGGTGCCGACCTTATGTTACTTGGAGCCACCGGTCTAAATGCTTTCGAACGCCTCCTAATCGGATCATCATCTGAATACATCTTACGCCACGCAACAATCGATCTACTCATTGTCCGCGACAGTGAAAAAATCCTATAAAACCATAAAAGACTTGAATTATGTATCAAGTCTTTTCATTTGCCTATAAAGCTCCTCAGCAATCTTCTTCTCTGGTGCAAACTTCTCTTCCCAGTCATCAGGTTTTAAAATTTTATGAGTGATTGGATCGAAATGAGCCTTACCATCTGGAAACCGTTTCCCCATATTTGCGGCATGGACTAGGTCAAAAATTGGTGCCGGATCGACTCCCATCAAGACAAAAGAACCATAGGTGAAATAAAGGGTATCTAGTAAGGCATCCACTTGGTTTTGTAAGGATACTTCAGCTGCCCTCTTTTTCGTAATTTTTTGAGCAGCCTTTTCCAAGTCCTTATGTAGTTGAGCTATCCCTTCATTGAACATCTCCTCATTTTCAGAAGCTGCATGGACAAACTCAACCAGTTCTTCTACCTTAAATCCTGCCCGATACAAGGCCGACTGCCAATCGTACACCTTAGGAATTTCCTGGGTCTCTCCATCCATTACTGCATGGAAATCCTTCACTTTATTAAAATTGCTATCCTTACTTTGAAACATGATCTCCCTCAATGACACCAAAATGAATCAAGGCTTTGTAAATACCGTCACGGTTATTGGTATCTGTCACATAAGAGGCCACCTGTTTGACCTTTTTTGTCCCATTTCCCATAGCTACTGAATGCTTGATTTCTTGAAGCATTTCAAAATCATTATTTGAATCACCAAATACCATCACCTCATCCATATCAAATTGGTAATGCCCTGCAAGATTTGCAATCCCTGTCAACTTCGAAGCACCCTTACTAATAATATCCGTTGCAAAAGGACTAGAACGAGTAAAACTCAGATCTGAAAATGATGCCTCTAACTGCCTTGTTTCCTTCTCTGTTACCAACAACATCATCTGATAAATAGGTTGTGTATTATGAAGTCTTAAATCTTCTTGTTCCTGAGGACTAATCCAACGAATAATTCGATTAAAAATAAAATTAATAACCCCTGCCCAAGAATCTGGAATCATTCTTGTAATACGGTAAGCCAAATTCCCAGTCCCCATACTCATAATTCCACTTCCAACAACTCCTTTAGCAGTACCGAATGATAAATCCTTATGATTCTGCTGGGCAAAATCAATAATATGGTTCACTGTAACCACATCAATCGTGCGGCTGTAAATCACATCTTCTCTCGAAAAAATATATTGACCATTATATGCTACTGCAACGTCCAACCCGAGACTTGCCATATATTGTAAAATAAATCGAGGGTCACGCCCAGTTGCTAAGCCAACTAAAATCCCCTTTGCTTTCAAAGAGTTAATAGCAAGAATAGTCGACTTACTAACCGTACGATTATCAGTCAATAATGTCCCATCGATATCAAAAAATACAGCCTTGATTGCCAACCATCTCACCAACTTTCTTAAAATTATGCTACAATTAGTATAACACACTTTGAAAGAAACAGAAAATTTATGAAAAAAATTCTCGCACTTCACACAGGTGGAACCATCTCCATGCAGGCCGATCAAGAGGGTCAAGTTGCAAGTAGCCAAGTAAATCCAATGACCCAAATCGACACACCCATTGAAGAAATTCAAGTTACATCCGTCGATTTTCTCAATGTTCCAAGTCCGCACATTCGTCTCGAACACATGATGGCTCTTTATCAAAAAATTAAGGTTGAACAAGCGAACTACGACGGTTTTGTCATCACACATGGTACTGATACACTTGAAGAAACAGCCTATTTTCTCGATACGATGGCCATTCCTGAAAAACCAATTGTCCTAACTGGTGCCATGCGTTCTTCCAATGAACTTGGCAGTGACGGAGTTTACAACTATCGAACGGCCCTGCGGGTCGCAGCTGATGAAAAATCAGCAGACAAAGGTATCTTGGTTGTCATGAATGATGAAATTCATGCCGCAAAATATGTCACTAAAACCCACACAACCAACGTGTCTACCTTCCAGACACCTACCCATGGACCACTTGGACTGGTTACAAAACGAGAAATTCTATATTTTAAAACTGCAGAACCTCGAGTTCGCTTTGATTTAACGTCTATTTCAGGAACAGTTCCCATTATCAAGGCTTATGCAGATATGGACTCTGTTCTCCTTGATTCACTCTCACATTCAGCCATTTCAGGCTTGGTCATCGAAGCCCTTGGAGCGGGAAATCTCCCACCAACCATCCTTCCTGCCATCCAAAACCTTCTCACTCAAAACATTCCAGTCGTCTTAGTTTCTCGTTGCTTCAACGGAATTGCAGAACCTGTCTATGCCTATCAGGGTGGTGGTATTCAACTAGAACAAGACGGCATCCTCTTTGTCAAAGAATTGAATGCACAAAAAGCTCGACTTAAGCTACTAATTGCCCTCAACGCAGGTTTGAAAGGGCAAACTTTGACTGATTATATCCAAGGCTAAACCTCACATATCGTCATTTAGACAATATGTAAAGACCCCCAGTTGAGAATTCGTGGATTTACCTGTACACTAGAATAAAAAAACAATCAACTTCTAACAGGAATTATCACACTCAATTGGA
>NZ_POPB01000378.1 GCF_002964045.1 Streptococcus suis
TCTGTGGTATGATAAAGTTGTTCCATATGAGTCTTTCTAATGTGAGTGTGGTTGCTTTTCATTATAGGTCATATGGGACTTTTTGTATATACTCAAAAAGGCTCCATAATCTCTACAGTGGATTTACCCACTACAGAAATTATAGAGCCATTAAATAATGATTGAAAATTAGGAGGTAAAACTTCTAATTTTTTTTAATTTTATACTTGACAACGCATATATATAATAGAGTTATCACAATTTAGGAGGCTATTATGGCAAAGAAAATTAAAGATGAACACGGTAACGTTTATGTACAAAAGAAACCATTTTACAAGCGAATTTGGTTTATTGTGTTGGTTGGATTGTTTGTGATTGGTGGGTTACAAAGTGTATTGGGTGGTGGAAGTAATTCATCAACTTCTTCTAGCCAAGCTACATCAACCACTACCCAAACTACAACAGAAGCATCAGCGAGTAGCTCGGAAGAACAAAAAGAAACTACAACTTACAGTATTGGACAGGAAGTTCCAGTTGGAGATGTTGTTTACCTTGTCAATTCAAAAGAGGTTACCACTAACGTGGGTGGAGAGTTCGGCAAGACTGCTAACGGAGTCTTTCTTGTGCTGAATGTAACGGTGAAAAATAACGGTAAGGAAGCTATTACCGTAACGGATGATTTCTTTACCTTGTTAAAAGGTGATGTAGAATATAAATCTGATTCAACTGCAGGAATTTATGCTAACCAAGATGCAAAATTTTTCTTAACTGAAGTAAACCCTGAAAATTCTGTTACTGGTAATGTTGTCTTCGATATTACAGAAGAGACAGCAAATGACCCAAGTATTCAACTTAGAGTTCAAACCGGTTTTTGGGGAACGGAAACAGGCGTAATTAATCTTCAATAAAATTTAGGGAGGCTAACTTAGCCTCTTTTTCAATTTTTTTATATTTCATCATCAAATTTTCAGAAAATTTTGATATAATAGAAAAAATATTATTTTATAGATTGGAAATACTATGACTGCACAAAAAATGACTGCCCAAGAAATCATTGCCTTTATCGGTAATGCTGTGAAGAAGACAACTGTTAAAGTGACCTTTGAAGGAGAATTGGCTGGGCCTGTGCCTGCTGAGGTGACAAAACTTGGCAATGTCCTCTTCGGTGACTGGAAGGATGTCGAGCCACTTTTGGCAAACTTGACTGAAAATGTAGACTACGTGGTTGAGCAAGACGGCCGCAATTCGGCTGTGCCTCTGCTAGACAAACGTAACATCAATGCCCGTATCGAGCCAGGTGCCATTATTCGTGACCAAGTGACCATCGGCGATAATGCCGTTATCATGATGGGTGCTGTTATCAACATCGGTGCAGAAATCGGTCCAGGAACTATGATTGACATGGGTGCTATTCTCGGTGGCCGTGCAACGGTTGGTAAGAACAGCCACATCGGTGCAGGTGCGGTCCTTGCGGGTGTTATCGAGCCAGCGTCTGCAGAGCCAGTTCGTGTTGGTGACAATGTCTTGGTTGGTGCCAATGCTGTTGTTATCGAAGGTGTGCAAATCGGTAGCGGTTCTGTCGTGGCCGCAGGTGCTATTGTGACCCAAGATGTTCCTGAAAACGTAGTGGTAGCAGGTGTGCCAGCCCGTATCATCAAGGAAATCGACGCTCAAACCCAACAAAAAACAGCCTTGGAAGAGGCTTTGCGGACACTCTAAGAGGTAGCTATGCTAGATTTAATCGCGACACGCCGGGCCCTCCACCAGATTCCAGAGCTGGGCATGGAAGAGTTCAAGACCCATGCCTTTCTTATGGAAACTATTGAAGGTTTACTTCAAGATTGTACTTTTGCCCAAGTCCGTACTTGGAAGACAGGGATATTGGTCTATCTGACGGGCTCTGCTCCAGAGAAAACGATTGGCTGGCGGGCAGATATTGATGGTTTGCCGATCGTGGAGGAGACGGGCCTGGACTTCAAGTCCCTCCACCCAGATAGGATGCACGCCTGCGGACATGATTTCCACATGACCATTGCCTTGGGGCTTTTGGAGAAAATGGCAGAGCAGCAACCGAAAAATAATCTTCTCTTCTTGTTTCAGCCTGCGGAGGAAAATCTAGCAGGTGGCATGCTGATGTATGAAGCGGGAGCTTTTGGGGATTGGTTGCCAGATGAATTTTATGGTCTCCATGTCCGACCTGACCTCAAAGTCGGTCAAATGGCCACCAACCGTGCGACCCTCTTTGCTGGGACCTGTGAAGTCAAGATACGGTTTACAGGAAAGGGTGGGCACGCAGCATTTCCCCATACCGCCAATGATGCCTTGGTGGCAGCTAGCTACTTTGTGACTCAGGTGCAGTCGGTGGTCAGCCGTAACGTTGATCCGATTGAGGGAGCGGTGGTAACCTTTGGCTCCATGCACGCGGGAACGACCAACAATGTCATTGCGGAAACGGCCTTCTTGCACGGCACCATTCGGGCTTTGACCCAGAGCATGAGTCTTCTGGTGCAAAAGCGGGTGCGGGAAGTGGCAGAGGGAATTGCCCTGTCCTTTGGAGTGGACCTGGACATCGAGCTTAATCCTAGCGGTTACTTGCCTGTGGAGAACAATCCCCAGCTGGCAGATGAACTGATGACCTACTTTGATGGTATTGACGGAGTGGAGATGATTGATTGTCCACCTGCCATGACGGGTGAGGACTTCGGCTACCTGCTCAACAAGGTTCCAGGTGTTATGTTCTGGCTGGGTGTGGATACGCCTTATCCCCTTCACAATCCTCGTCTCAGTCCCAAAGAGGAAGTGCTTCCCTTTGCTGTGGATAAGTTGAGTGATTTTTTGAAAATGAAAGCAAACTAGACTGGTTTTCCAGTCTTTTTCTGAAAAGAAAGGAGTTTCTGTGGATAAAAAGAGCATTCGGCAAGAGGTCTTGCAGAGCTTGAAAGACCTGACTAGTAGTCAGCGAGCAAGATGGAGTCAGCAGTTAACGGAACGCCTCCTTGCTTCTGATACTTATCAGGGCGCAAAGTCGCTTGGGACCTACCTTTCCATGCCCCATGAGTTTGATACCTCTTACTTGATTGAACAGGCTCAAAAGGATGGCAAGCAGATTTTCATTCCTAAGACCTATTCACAAGGCCGCATGGATTTTGTAGAATATAATCCTGATGATTTGGTGAAATCTAGGTTTGGAGTTTGGGAACCTGGAACTTATTCACAACCTGTGGATAAGTCTGTGGTTAAGTTGATCCATGTTCCTGGTTTAGCTTGGAATCAAGCGGGTTTTCGAGTGGGCTATGGAGGTGGTTTTTATGATCGCTACCTAGCAGATTATCAGGGGAACACGGTATCGACTTTGGCAGACTTTCAAGTCTATGATTTTGAACCAGATCTATTTGATATTCCAGTAAAGGAGTTGTTGATTTTTGAAGAACTTTTTTGATAAGCGCTATCCTGTGACCAATGGCTTGTTGGCAGTCACGGCTCTTGTTTTTCTTTTGATACAAGTATTTCGATTTGGGCAGACCACTACAGCCTATACTATTTATGAATTTGGTGGTATGTACGGTCAAGTGGTGCGTTATGATCCGACTCAGTTGTGGCGCTTGGTGTCACCTATCTTTGTCCACATTGGTTGGGAGCATTTTATCTTTAACAGTATTACCTTACTTGGTTTGGGCTATCAATTAGAAGGACTCTTTGGGTCACGGCGCTTCTTTCTTCTCTATCTCTTGTCTGGGATAATGGGCAATCTTTTTGTTCTCTTCTTTACACCAGATGTAGTTGGTGCAGGTGCATCGACCTCTCTGTTTGGTCTTTTTGCAGCTATGGCACTGTTGAGGAAATTTAGTCGTAGCCCTTATCTACAGGTTCTCGGTCAACGATATATGGTCCTTTTGGGATTGAACTTGGTCTTGGGTCTTTTCAATCCAACTATTAGTATGGCAGGGCATATCGGAGGAGCTATTGGAGGTTGTTTGGTCGTGATTTTCCTTCCACCTCTTGTGGAAAAGGATCTCTTTACAGGAAAACAGATTTTTTTCAGTTTCATTGGATATTTGGGCTTGATTACCTTGCTATTAGGAATATTTTATTTGATATAAGAAAAAACTAGCGATTGCTAGTTTCAGACTGAAGACAAAGTCCTTAGAATTGATTTTCTAAGGGCTTTTCTTCGTATTTAGGAGTATAATATAAGAAAAAGGACTTATGAGGTTCTCCTATGCTACACAAAGAAAAA
>NZ_POPB01000379.1 GCF_002964045.1 Streptococcus suis
TCATAGCCATAAGAATCATCGGATTCCAAAATAGCCATGATGAGAAATTCTGTCAGCACTGCGGGGACTGGAAAATGCATAGGACGCTCCTTTCCTTTGTTGTTAGTTGGGTTCGGTTTTGATATATAGTATTCAGTTGTATATATCAAAATTTGTTATATATTAAATATACACCTACAAAAATAAATTGTCAAGTGATTATGTGCAAAATAAATAAAATAGCTTAAGACAAATTTTTAATGTGTAAACGTTTTATAGCCTTGAAAAATATTTTCAGAGTAG
>NZ_POPB01000038.1 GCF_002964045.1 Streptococcus suis
AAATAGTCCAGTTGCTCAATCTGATCCGAGTTTGTAAAAATAAAAATGTCTTGCCGGTTCTGATTCTCACGTCTTTGAGGGTAGATATAGCCAAGATACACTAACTTTTCAGCCTGTTCTGCAGGCAGAAGCGTCCGCATCTTGTCAAAAGTAGCCTTATCCTGAACCACGACGGTCTGGGTGCGTTGAGTCGCACTAGCCAGTAAAATTTTCATATTACCAGGAATGTCATCTCCTATCGTTTCCTGCCAGAAAAGAATATCCTGTCCT
>NZ_POPB01000380.1 GCF_002964045.1 Streptococcus suis
GTGGCACTTTCTTCTTCAGGCTGGTATAAACGGATTGATGGACAATGCGAGGTGTGATAGGCGTCCTATCAACCAGTAGCTGAAGGAGATTACGTCCAGATAGCCCCATAATATCTTCAATATAGGTCGTTAGCTTGATACCACCTGACTGAAGAATTTTATGGATACGGTTGGTTTCTCGATTGCGACTTTCCACATAATGTTTTCGCTGTCTGGTCAACTCCCTCAATTCTTGAATGATTTCATCGGGAACGAAACTCCGAGGAAGCAGACCAATCCGTGTTAATTTAGCAATCCAGTGAGCATCCTTCTTGTCGGTTTTCTGACCTGGGATAGCCTTCATATGGGCTC
>NZ_POPB01000381.1 GCF_002964045.1 Streptococcus suis
ATTGAAGCAAGTGCTACGACAGATAATGTGGATGAGATTGTCGTTTACAAGGCCCTCAGCTCTTGGACCATCACTCCACCACCAGGTACAGACCCAGTTCCACCAATTCCTTACGGCAACCATCCGACCGACCCAACCAAGCCGGCGGATCCAACTCCGACCCCAGCAATTCCGAAAGTGGATGGCTATGTCCCAGTTGGACCAGATGGAAATGAATTGCCTAAGGATCCAGATGGAAACTACATCCCACCAGTACCGACTGACCCAACTCAGCCAACAGTCATTACTTACAAGGCCCTTGAACAGAAGGCAGTCATCCAATACTTGGAAGAAGGCAGCAATAAGGTTCTCTCTCCAGCTGATGAAGTAAAAGGTAAGTCAGGTGAGCCGATCGATTACAGCACAGCAGAAACCATTGCCTTGATTGAGGAACGTGGCTATGAGTTGGTGCAAGACAACTTCCCGACTAATGCGACATTTGACCGTGATACAACCAGTCCACAGGTTTACAGAGTTGTGTTTAGAGAGAAGGTTGTCACAACTACCCCAGATAATCCACAGACCCCAGGCACGCCAGTGGATCCGACTAATCCAGACGGACCACGTTGGGAAGAAGTGACCAAGACCATCACTCGTACAGTAGCTTACAAACTGGATACTGTCGATGGTCAACCAGCTCCGACTACCGAAACCAAGACCAATTCAGTCACCTTCGAACGGACTGGTAGCTACAACCACGTGACCAAACAAGTGACCTACACGGACTGGGTAGCTAAGGATGGCGATTCGACTCTGGAAGGCCAGACACTACCATTGGTGACTGGTTATGTGGCTGTCACCGCAACTAGAAATAGCCAGGCAGTATCACCAAGCGCAACGGCAGAAGCCATTGAAGCAAGTGCTACGACAGATAATGTGGATGAGATTGTCGTTTACAAGGCCCTCAGTTCTTGGACCATCACTCCTCCACCAGGTACAGACCCAGTTCCACCAATTCCTTACGACAACCATCCGACCGACCCAACCAAGCCGGCGGATCCAACTCCGACCCCAGCAATTCCGAAAGTGGATGGCTATGTCCCAGTTGGACCAGATGGAAATGAATTGCCTAAGGATCCAGATGGAAACTACATCCCACCAGTACCGACTGACCCAACTCAGCCAACTGTCATTACTTACAAGGCCCTCGAACAGAAGGCAGTCATCCAATACTTGGAAGAAGGCAGCAATAAGGTTCTTTCTCCAGCTGATGAAGTAAAAGGTAAGTCAGGCGAGCCGATCGATTACAGCACAGCAGAAACCATTGCCTTGATTGAGGAACGTGGCTATGAGTTGGTGCAAGACAACTTCCCAACGAATGCGACATATGACCGTGATACAACAAGTCCACAGGTTTACACAGTTGTGTTTAGAGAGAAGGTTGTCACAACCACCCCAGATAATCCACAGACCCCAGGCACGCCAGTCGATCCGACTAATCCAGACGGACCACGTTGGGAAGAAGTGACCAACA
>NZ_POPB01000382.1 GCF_002964045.1 Streptococcus suis
AAGTCATTTGGTACTTATGTTAGCTATTTTTTATGCTAACTATGTGTCTCTTGGTTTTTCATTATTCATATTTACTTTGCTAGGTTTGGTATATGATATTAGTTATCTTAATCTGATTGGTATTGCTACTACAACCCTTCCTTTAGTTTTGTATTGTATCTATTTCTTCTTCCAAAGTGCAGTCAGCAAGCGAGGAATTAATATTCTGATTTTACTAGTAGCTATTTTTCAATTTGAATTTATTAGTTATTCATTTGCTCGTATTTTTCATATAACAAACTTGTCTGTGTTTATCTTTGTTTTTAATAAATTACTTCCAAGTTTACTATTCAATTTGGCCTTATTTTTCGTACTACAGCCGTTATTTGAGCGTTTATTTGGAATAACAAACAAGACATAGAAATGTAATAATTGCGTAATATACTTACGCAATTTTTTTGATAAAATGAGAGAGTCAGAAAGTA
>NZ_POPB01000383.1 GCF_002964045.1 Streptococcus suis
GAATCAGTCTCAGAGTCCATCTCAGAATCCGTGAGCGAATCTGTATCAGAGTCCATCTCAGAATCCGTGAGTGAATCTGTATCTGAATCCATCTCAGAATCCGTGAGTGAATCTGTCTCAGAGTCCATCTCAGAATCAGTAAGTGAATCAGTATCAGAGTCCATCTCAGAATCAGTAAGTGAGTCAGTTTCAGAATCCGTATCAGAATCCGTCTCAGAGTCAGTATCTGAATCAGTTTCCGAATCCGTCTCAGAGTCCGTATCCGAGTCAGTAAGTGAGTCAGTTTCCGAATCAATTTCAGAATCCGTATCCGAGTCAATCTCTGAGTCAGTAAGTGAGTCAGTCTCAGAATCAATTTCAGAATCTGTATCTGAGTCAGTATCAGAGTCAATCTCAGAATCTGTATCCGAGTCCGTTTCAGAATCCGTCTCAGAGTCAATCTCAGAATCAGTGAGCGAGTCTGTCTCAGAATCCGTCTCAGAATCAATCTCAGAGTCAGTGTCTGAGTCAATCTCTGAATCAGTAAGCGAGTCAGTGTCTGAGTCAATCTCTGAGTCAGTATCAGAGTCAATCTCAGAATCAGTGAGCGAGTCTGTCTCAGAATCCGTCTCAGAGTCAGTGTCTGAGTCAATCTCTGAGTCAGTGTCTGAGTCAATCTCTGAGTCAGTATCAGAATCAGTATCAGAGTCAATCTCAGAATCAGTGAGCGAGTCTGTCTCAGAATCCGTCTCAGAGTCAGTGTCTGAGTCAATCTCAGAATCAGTAAGCGAGTCAGTGTCTGAGTCAATCTCTGAGTCAGTCTCAGAATCCGTCTCAGAATCCGTCTCAGAATCAGTATCAGAGTCAATCTCAGAATCAGTGAGCGAGTCTGTCTCAGAATCCGTCTCAGAATCCGTCTCAGAGTCAGTGTCAGAATCTGTATCAGAGTCAATCTCAGAGTCAGTGTCAGAATCCGTCTCAGAATCCGTCTCAGAATCCGTCTCAGAATCAATCTCTGAGTCAGTGTCTGAATCAATCTCAGAGTCAGTCTTAGAATCAGTCTCAGAGTCCATCTCAGAATCAGTGTCTGAGTCAATTTCAGAATCAGTGTCTGAGTCAGTCTCAGAATCAGTCTCTGAGTCAATCTCTGAGTCAGTATCCGAGTCAGTCTCAGAATCAGTATCAGAATCAGTAAGCGAATCAGTCTCAGAGTCAATCTCTGAATCAGTAAGCGAGTCAGTAAGCGAATCAATCTCTGAATCAGTAAGCGAATCAGTCTCAGAGTCAATTTCTGAGTCAGTGTCTGAGTCAATCTCAGAATCAGTGTCTGAGTCAATCTCAGAATCAGTCTCTGAATCAATTTCTGAGTCAGTAAGCGAATCAATTTCAGAATCCGTATCAGAGTCAGTCTCAGAATCAGTGTCTGAGTCAATTTCTGAGTCAGTGTCTGAGTCAATTTCTGAGTCAGTGTCTGAGTCAATTTCTGAGTCAGTGTCTGAGTCAATTTCTGAGTCAGTGTCTGAGTCAATTTCTGAATCAGTATCAGAGTCAGTATCAGAATCAGTGTCTGAGTCCATTTCTGAATCAGTCTCAGAGTCAGTCTCAGAATCAATCTCTGAGTCAGTATCAGAATCCATCTCAGAATCCATCTCTGAATCAGCCTCTGAGTCAGTCTCAGAGTCAGTCAGCGAGTCCATTTCAGAATCAGTTTCTGAGTCAGTATCCGAGTCTATTTCTGAGTCAGTCTCTGAGTCAGTATCCGAGTCAGTCTCAGAATCCATTTCAGAATCCGTTTCCGAGTCAGTCTCAGAGTCAGTCTCAGAATCCGTATCTGAGTCAGTATCAGAGTCAGTCTCAGAATCAATCTCAGAGTCAATCTCTGAGTCAATCTCAGAATCAGTCTCAGAATCAGTTTCTGAGTCCATCTCAGAATCAATCTCAGAATCCGTATCCGAGTCAATTTCTGAATCAGTAAGCGAATCAGTTTCTGAGTCAGTCTCAGAATCAATCTCTGAATCAATATCAGAATCGATCTCAGAATCCGTCTCTGAGTCAATTTCAGAATCCGTATCCGAGTCAGTCTCAGAATCAATCTCAGAATCCGTATCAGAGTCAATCTCTGAATCAGTCTCAGAATCAATCTCTGAATCAATCTCTGAATCAGTAAGCGAATCATTATCTGAGTCAATCTCTGAATCAGTCTCTGAGTCAGTCTCAGAATCAATCTCTGAATCAGTAAGCGAATCAGTCTCTGAGTCAGTCTCAGAATCCATTTCTGAGTCAGTATCAGAATCAGTCTCAGAGTCCATTTCAGAATCATTATCAGAGTCCATTTCAGAATCAGTCTCTGAGTCAGTCTCAGAATCCATTTCTGAGTCAGTGTCAGAATCAGTATCAGAGTCAGTAAGCGAGTCCATCTCAGAATCCGTATCTGAGTCAGTATCCGAGTCAAGTGTCGAAATCCACTCACACGGTCCTGGACTGGTAAATCCACCGCTTCCACCAATAGATATTGAATCCATTTCAGAATCTACTAGTCAGTCTTTATCTATTTCTGAATCAGTGTCCGAGTCCGTCTCAGAATCTATTTCAGAATCCGTCTCCGAGTCAGTAAGTGAATCTATCTCAGAGAAACCATCAGAATCAGCATCTGAGTCCATCTCAGAGAGACCATCAGAATCAGCTTCAGAGTCCATCTCTGAGAAACCGTCAGAATCAACTTCAGAATCTCAGAGTGAAACTCCTTCAATAACTCCTGCGTATATATCAAACGCTAAATTACCAAATACAGGAGAACAGAGTTCTTCAGCTGCAGGTGCCATTGGTGCATCAGTTCTATTAGGTGCATTCGCATTAACTGCTAAGAGACGTCGTAAGAATGAACAATGATTTTGAAACAAATTCAAAGTTAAAGTTTTGAAAATCTAAATTGTTTATTAGGGAATGATTGAAGCAACATTGCTCAAACATTCACAAGGAAGTCAAAAAGAAATACTCCTCTTATTAGTGGGCAGGTGAATAATCACTTGAACCACTAAAAGAGGAGTTTTTTAAATGCCAAAACTCTGAAATAAATAAAAAGACAAACATCTAGAGTGATGTATGTCATTGGTACGAGTTTTGGGATGTAGACCTAATTGTTGCTATGTCAAAAACTGATTATGAAATAGCAGTAAGGACGTCTTTTGCCTGTTGCTCTAGTTT
Organism: Streptococcus suis; assembly: GCF_002964045.1. Classification (GTDB taxonomy): domain Bacteria; phylum Bacillota; class Bacilli; order Lactobacillales; family Streptococcaceae; genus Streptococcus; species Streptococcus suis_U. Next base: position 3,184 of record NZ_POPB01000383.1, read on the forward strand.
GGCAAGTGTTTCGTCAGAGAGTTCTAAAACACCTGTTGCTCTAGTTTGGCAAGTGTTTCGTCAGAGAGTTCTAAAACACCTGTTGCCCAGGCTTCTGGATTGATGGTAGAGCCTGTAAATTCTCCGACCATTTGTGTGCGAATAAATGGGAGAAGGTGTTGGAAGTCTTTGAAGAGATGGTCATGACCGCTGTTTGCGACTGCAGAAACAGTTGTGAATTTATCTTGTAAAATAGATGCACCTTTGGGATTGGATAAGTCAAGTGAGCGACTGAGCCAGTCAAGAGCATTTTTTACGACACCAGGAATGGCATAGTTATAAACGGGAGAGAAAATCCAAATGGCATCTGCAGCATCAACCTGAGCACGTAGCGCAGCAATTTCTGGGAGAATAGGTGTCTCGATATCTTGGTTGAACAAAGGAATTTTTGCAAGATCGATATAGGTCACTTGTGCTTTCTCAGCTAAGAAAGTTTCAGCTTGTTTAGCCATTTGATGGTTGAAAGAACCATTTCGTAAGGAACCAACTAAAAATAAAACGTTTGCCATAAAGGTCTCCTTTTATAGTGATAAATTTAGTATATCTTATTTCCCTATTGATGACAATCCAGCTCCTTAATGTTTTTTAAATTTTTTCAAAATTTCAGCCAATGTTTCTTGTTCTTCGTGTGTGAGGACAGAGAAAATCATGCCAATGTGCTCGTAATGTTCAGGTAGTATGCTCTCAATTGTCTGTCTACCCAGTGGTGTAAGACCAATTAAGGAAGCGCGACGGTCATTTGTATCAACTGCCTTATAAACATAACCATCACGGATCATATTTTTGATGACGACGGTCATATTGCCAGATGTACTCAGCAATTTATCAATCAAATCTTGGATTCGTAGATTCCCTTTATTGTAGAGTGCCTCCATCACTCCAAATTGACTAATAGTCAAACCATGTTTTTTGATGGTCTTTAATTCTAATTTTGAAATAGTGTTTGCAGCTCGGTGGAAGACAACGAGACTGTGCAAGGCATCTTTATTTTCTTGTAGTGATTCTTGTACTGTTTTCATACGAATATTTTAGCAATAATTAGTTTTTTTTTCAAGTAAAAATGTAATAATATTTCTAATAAAAAAGAATGTTTAGAAAATTTACTTGTAAATATGGAAAGATTGGAAATCTAATGAGACTTGTAGTATAATAGGACTAATATGAAAAAAAAGATAAGTCAGCTGTTCACATGGATGGGAACACGTATTGGACAGTTTATAGTTGGAACTTTTTTGCTGCTAGTTGTTATCACTTTTTCAATTTTTAAAATTTGGGATATTTCCTCAGCTCCCTATGTGCAGATGAAAAATCATGCTAGTCAGGTGGCACGTGATTATGCCGATTTACAAACGGTGGATTCATTCGCTATTTACAATGGTTCTGAGACCTATTACAGTTTGATTGGTTCTAATAGTGAGGGTGAGTCACTTGCAGTGATCATTCCAGAGGAGTCAAATACCGTTTATGTATATCCAACGGCAAATGGTATTACCAAAGAAGAAGCGCAAACTGTTGCTAAAAATAATGGTGCTGGCGATGTAGATAAAATAGTTCTTGGTTATAGTGATGGCAAGCCGATTTGGGAAGTTAAGTCAGGTACGGCCTACTATCAAGTCGAATTTGAAACTGGGAACTTTATCAAGAAGGAGGGCTTATGAGTAAGTTATCAAGACGAGTCTTAGAAATGGAAGAAAGTGTCACCCTGGCAGCCGGTGCGCGGGCTAAGGCCTTGAAGGCTGAGGGTCGTGATATTTTGGAATTAACCTTGGGTGAGCCAGACTTTGTCACACCGAAAAATATCCAAGAAGCTGCTATTCAGTCTATCGAAAATGGTAAGGCGAGTTTTTATACGGTAGCTTCAGGACTTCCAGAATTGAAGGATGCGGTCAATACTTACTTTGAGAACTTCTACGGCTACTCCATTGAACGCAATCAAGTCGTTCTTGCGACAGGTGCCAAGTTTGTTCTTTATGCCTTCTTTGCGGCGGTCATCAATCCTGGTGATGAGGTTCTGATTCCAACACCTTATTGGGTATCCTATGCCGACCAGATTAAGATGAACGAAGGGGTGCCAGTCTTTGTCACTGCCACAGAAGAATATAATTTCAAGGTGACGGTTGACCAGCTGGAAGCGGCTCGGACTGACAAGACCAAGGTCCTCTTGCTCAACAGCCCGTCCAATCCGACAGGTATGATATACAGTCGTGAGGAATTGGAAGCAATTGGAAACTGGGCTGTGGAACACGACATTCTCATCTTGGCAGACGATATTTACGGTCGTTTGGTCTATAATGGAAATAGCTTTACACCGATTTCAAGCATTTCAGAAAGCATTCGTCAGCAGACTATTGTGGTCAATGGGGTGGCCAAGGCCTATGCCATGACTGGTTGGCGGGTTGGCTTTGCGGTTGGTAATCCTGAGATTATTGCGGCCATGAGTAAGATTGTCGGACAAACGACTTCGAATTTAACAACCGCTGCTCAGTATGCGGCCATTGAAGCCTTTACAGGTCCGCAAGATACAGTAGAAACCATGCGTCAGGCCTTTGAAGAGCGACTCAATACCATTTATCCCTTGCTGGCAGAAGTACCAGGTTTTGAGGTTATCAAGCCAGAAGGTGCCTTCTATCTCTTCCCAAATGTCAAAAAGGCTATAGAGATGAAGGGCTATACAGATGTGACCGAATTTACCACTGCTATCTTGGAAGAAGTTGGTGTGGCCTTGGTGACAGGTGCAGGTTTTGGAGCTCCAGAAAATATCCGTCTCAGTTATGCAACAGATATGGACACGCTTAAAGAAGCAGTGGCTCGACTACACACATTTATGAAAAAATAAAAAGAGGAAAAATAATGTCTAGAAAATTGATTACCATTAACCAAGTGAAAGATTATGTCGGTCAAGAAGTGACCATTGGTGCCTGGGTTGCCAACAAGTCAGGTAAGGGCAAATTGGCCTTCTTGCAATTGCGTGACGGAACAGCCTTCTTCCAAGCAGTTGCCTTCAAACCAAACTTCATCGAAAAATTCGGTGAAGAAGCTGGTACTGAGAAGTTCGATGTAGCAAAACGCCTCAGCCAAGAAACGTCTGTCTATGTGACAGGAATTGTCAAGGAAGATGAGCGTTCTAAGTTTGGTTATGAGTTGGATGTGACAGACCTTGAAGTGATCGGTGAGTCACAAGATTACCCAATCACACCAAAAGAACACGGTACGGACTTCCTTATGGACAACCGTCACCTCTGGTTGCGTTCTCGTAAACAGGTCGCTATCCAGCAAATCCGTAACGCCATCATCTATGCGACTTATGAATTCTTTGAAAAGAATGGCTTTATCAAGTTTGATAGCCCAATCTTGTCTGGAAATGCGGCAGAAGATTCAACAGAATTGTTCGAAACAGACTACTTTGGTCAGCCTGCCTACCTCAGTCAATCAGGTCAGCTTTACCTGGAAGCTGGTGCTATGGCCCTTGGTCGTGTTTTCGACTTCGGTCCTGTTTTCCGTGCGGAAAAATCAAAAACTCGCCGTCACTTGACGGAGTTCTGGATGATGGATGCTGAGTATTCATTCCTCAGCCATGAAGAGTCACTTGACTTGCAAGAAGCTTATGTTAAAGCCTTGATTCAAGGGGTTATCGACCGTGCTCCACAAGCCTTGGAAACTCTTGAGCGTGATGTGGATGCTCTCAAACGCTACATTGCAGAACCATTTAAACGTGTGGCTTATGACGATGCCATTACCCTTCTGCAAGAACATGAAGCTGATGAAGACACAGACTACGAACACATTGAGCACGGAGATGACTTTGGTTCGCCACATGAAACTTGGATTTCAAACTACTTTGGCGTACCGACTTTCGTTGTTAACTATCCAGCAAGCTTCAAGGCCTTCTACATGAAACCAGTTCCTGGCAATCCAGAGCGCGTGCTTTGTGCGGACCTCTTGGCACCAGAAGGCTACGGTGAAATCATCGGTGGCTCTATGCGTGAGGATAACTACGATGCTTTGGTGGCTAAAATGGATGAGCTCGGCATGGACAAGTCAGAATACGAATTCTACCTTGACCTCCGCAAGTACGGCTCAGTGCCACACGGCGGTTTCGGTATCGGTATCGAGCGTATGGTAACTTTCGTCGCTGGTACAAAACACATCCGTGAAGCGATTCCGTTCCCACGTATGTTGCATCGCTTGCATCCGTAAGCAAATCAATAGATATACAAACAGACTACAAACGTGGTCTGTTTTTCTTGTGCAAAAGTGGTTGTTTGATAAGTTGAGTAGATTTTGCCTTACATGAGAGCTATGCTAGGCTCATTTTAGTACTTTAGTATGCTATAATAGACTTAGAAAATATAAAGGAGATTGACAGATGAAAACGATTCATACAGATAAAGCACCAGCAGCCATCGGCCCATACGTACAAGGTAAGGTTGTAGGAAACTTCCTCTTTGCCTCTGGTCAGGTTCCTTTGTCGCCTGAGACGGGCCAAGTGGTTGGGGAAACCATTCAAGAACAGACAGAGCAGGTTTTGAAAAATATCGCAGCGATTTTAGAAGCGGCAGGGACAGACTTTGATCATGTGGTTAAAACGACTTGCTTCCTCAAGGATATGAATGACTTCGTGGCTTTCAACGAAGTCTATCAAACAGCCTTTTCAGCAGATTTTCCAGCTCGCTCAGCGGTGGAAGTGGCGCGTTTGCCTCGTGATGTCAAGGTTGAAATTGAAGTGATTGCAGTAATTGATTAGGAGAGAAAAGGAGGGAATGTCATGTCAGACAAACTCCATTTAGTGATTGTAACAGGGATGTCGGGAGCAGGTAAAACAGTAGCTATCCAGTCTTTTGAAGACTTGGGCTATTTTACCATTGACAATATGCCGCCGACCCTTCTGCCAAAATTTTTAGAATTGATTCGCCATAGCAAAGACAATAATAAGATTGCCTTGGTGGTAGATATGCGGAGTCGTTCTTTCTTTGCGGAAATTCGTGACATTTTGGACGATTTGGAATCGGCAGAGGATCTGGACTTTAAGATTTTATTCCTTGATGCGACAGACGGTGAGCTGGTAGCTCGTTACAAGGAAACCCGTCGGTCTCATCCTCTTGCAGCAGATGGTCGGGTTTTGGACGGGATTCAGCTAGAACGTGAACTCTTGGCGCCTTTGAAAAACATGAGCCAGAATGTCATTGATACAACTGAGTTGACGCCGCGTAATCTGCGGATGGCCATTTCAGAGCAGTTTGCAAGTCAAGATAACCAACCATCCTTCCGTGTAGAAGTTATGTCCTTTGGTTTCAAGTATGGTCTTCCCTTGGATGCGGACTTGGTTTTTGATGTTCGTTTCTTGCCTAACCCATATTATCAGAAGGAGTTACGAAATCTGACCGGTTTGGACGCTCCTGTCTTTGACTATGTCATGGAACATCAGGAATCAGAAGAATTTTACAGTCATCTTCTCGGCTTGATTGAGCCCATTCTGCCTGGCTATCAGAAGGAAGGAAAGTCTGTTTTGACCATTGCTGTTGGTTGTACGGGTGGTCAGCATAGAAGCGTAGCTTTTGCCAAACGCTTGGCTGACGATTTAGAGAAGAACTGGCTAGTTAACCGCAGCCATCGTGATAAGGACAGACGGAAGGAAACGGTCAACCGCTCATGAGAAAACCAAAGATTACAGTGATTGGTGGCGGAACGGGAATTCCAGTCATTTTGAAGAGTTTGCGGGACAAGGATGTTGATATTACAGCTATTGTGACTGTAGCTGATGATGGTGGTTCATCAGGTGAGATTCGTCAGGCCTTGCAGATGACTCCTCCGGGAGATTTGCGCAATGTTCTTTTGGCCATGTCGGATATGCCCAAATTGTATGAGCAGATTTTCCAGTACCGTTTTGCAGATTCGGACGGTCCTCTGGCCGGACATCCTCTAGGCAATCTCATCATCGCTGGAATTTCGGAGATGCAGGGCTCAACCTATAATGCTATGCGACTCTTGACCCGCTTTTTCCATACCACGGGTCGGATTTATCCTTCCAGTGAACAGGCACTGACCCTTCATGCGGTCTTTACAGATGGGACCAAGGTTTCTGGTGAGAGTAAGATTGCCAAACACGAGGGCATGATTGGCCATGTTTATGTGACCAATTCCTACAATGACGATGAGCCTAAGGCTAGTCGCCAGGTGGTAGAAGCTATCATGGAGAGTGATATGGTGGTCTTGGGACCGGGATCGCTCTTTACATCTATCCTTCCCAATCTCATGATTTCCGACATCGGCAAGGCGTTGAAAGAAACCAAGGCAGAAGTGACCTATGTCTGCAATATCATGACCCAACGTGGTGAGACAGAGTTCTTCTCGGATGCGGACCATGTCATTGTCTTGAATGGTCATCTAGGGGAAAAGTTTATTGACACGGTTTTGGTCAATAGTGAGCCTGTTCCACAGGATTACATGAATACCCACCAGTTTGATGAATACTTGGTGCAGGTCAAGCATGACTTTGCTAGCTTACAGGAGCAGACCAAGCGCGTGATTTCTTCCAATTTCCTTCGTTTGGAAAATGGCGGAGCTTTTCATGATGGTGATTTGGTGGTAGAAGAGTTGCTCAAGATCTTGCAGGTGCGGTCATGAGTTTTACCATAAAAGTCAAAGAAGAACTCTTGATCCAGTCCAGTCAAAATAAGAGTGAGCTAGCAGCCATTATTAAACTATCTGGCAGTCTGGGGTTGGCTTCAACAGGCTTGACCCTATCTATCTCGACTGAAAATGCTAAAATTGCCAGACATATCTACGAATTGCTGCTGCATTTCTACCAAGTAAAAGCTGAAATTCGTCACCACCAAAAGCCCAATCTCAAGAAGAATCGTGTCTATGCGGTTGTCATTGAAGATGGTGTTACTGACATCTTAAATGATTTGCATTTGGCAGATAGTTTTTTTGGACTGGAAACGGGCATTTCGCCTCTTGTCCTTGAAAATGATTCTTGGAGCCAGGCCTATTTGCGAGGGGCATTCTTGGCAGCTGGCTCTGTCAAGGATCCTGAAAAAGGACGGTATCAGCTGGAAATCGCATCCGTTTACAGCGACCATGCCCAGGACCTGGCCAATTTATTACAGAAGTTTCTCTTGGATGCCAAGGTTATTGAGCGAAGCAAGGGAACCATTACCTATCTGCAACGGGCAGAAGATATTATGGATTTCTTGCTGGTGATTGGAGCAGAAGAGGCCAAGACAGAGTTTGAAAATATCAAGCTCTTGCGTGAGGCTCGAAATGACCTCAACCGGGCTAATAATGCTGAAACGGCAAATATTGCTAAAACGGTCAATGCCAGCATGAAAACCATCAACAATATCATCAAAATTATGGATACCATTGGCTTGGATCAGTTATCGGGTGACTTGCAAGAGATTGCCCAGTTGCGTATCCAACATCCAGATTATTCGATACAGCAGTTGGCTGATAGCTTGACTGTTCCCATTACCAAGAGTGGGGTTAATCACCGTCTGCGAAAAATCAATAAGATAGCGGATGAATTATAGACTTTAGATAAACCAGTTCTTTTGAGCTGGTTTTCTGTTGTAGATTTGCTTATATTTACTCGTTTTATAAGTTAATATATGTTATAATCGTAACAGAGTGATTAATGGAGGAGCTTGAAAATGATTAGCCGTGAGCAGTATAGCTATCTTAGGAAACATCCAACCTTTGAAAACCTTACCCGAGATAGCTTTGACCAGCTGGCCAAGCATATCCGCTTTCGAAAGGTTCCTAAGGGACAAATCTTTTTTTACGCAGAGGATCCTAGAGATTATTTATTTGTATTGTATAAGGGCTATGCTCGGATTGAGCAGTATGATGAAACAGATAGTTTTACCTATCTGGACTATATCCGACAGGGTGGCGCCTTTCCCTTTGGAGATATGTTTCAGGATAAACCTTATCATTATACTGCCATTGCCATAACGGACCTAGAGTATTTTATTGTACCGATGGCTTTGTTTGAAACCTTGTCGAAGATAAATCCGAGTCAAATGGCTTATATCTGTCAAAAATTATCCAAAGTACTTCGTTTTCAAGAGTTGCGCTTGCGAAATGCGATGCGTTCCAAGGCATCAGATCGAGTCGTTCAAGCCTTGGCTCTTCTTTATTGGGATATGTGTCAGCGGGATGGGTATGACACACTTCCATTTGATATTCATATTCAGGAAATATCTCGTTTAGCGGCAACGACACGAGAAACCGTTAGCCATGTTTTAAAACAATTGAAGCAGAACCAAAAGATTGCCTATAGCCACAAACAACTGACCTATCTCGATATTGATTTCTTTCTCGAAAATTTAACAGAAACACATTAGTTTCTGTTTTTTTATAAAAATAAATATTCATATAATGATGTAAAGGATAAACAATATTCATAATTCTGTTGTTTTTATCGATAATTACCCAAGAATACGCGTAAAAATGTGAAGAATTTCTCAAAAGAATGTGAACGTTTTCAAGTTTTTGATGTTGTTCTCTGTTACACTATGATTGTAAAGGAAATGAGAGCGGGGGAAGCGTACGGTCCACTATCATTTCCAATCAAGTAATACTCAATGAAAATCAAAATCAGACTTGCTCCAAAGGTTCGGGGAACCTTTGGAGGTTGGAAATAAAACGAGCGAAGTTCGTTTCGACTATGAAGATAGAACTCTGTTCCTTTTATACTTCAAGGGAACAGGCTGAAAACCTCCACTGGAGCTTTTCAGTCATCAAATCGAGGCAACAACGTATGAGTTTGATTTTCGAAGAGTATAAAAAAATATTAGGAGGACAGATCATGTCAAACCATCCAATTCATGTTTTTTCAGAAATTGGTAAACTGAAAAAAGTTATGTTGCACAGACCTGGTAAGGAAATTGAAAACCTGATGCCTGACTACCTAGAACGTCTCTTGTTCGATGATATTCCATTCTTGGAAGATGCTCAAAAAGAACACGATGCATTCGCACAAGCATTACGAGATGAAGGAGTCGAAGTTCTCTATCTTGAACAATTGGCTGCTGAATCCTTAGTAACACCTGAAATTCGTGAGCAATTTATTGATGAATATCTAGATGAAGCAAATATTCGTGGTCGTGCTACCAAAAAAGCTATTCGCAAACTCTTGCTAGCTATTGAAGACAACAAAGAGTTGGTAGAGAAAACGATGGCGGGTGTTCAGAAAGCTGAGTTACCAGAAGTCCCTGCTGAAGAAAAAGGTTTGACAGACCTGGTCGAATCATCCTACCCATTTGCAATTGACCCAATGCCAAACCTTTACTTCACTCGGGATCCATTTGCTACGATTGGTAATGCAGTTTCGCTCAACCATATGTATGCAGAAACTCGTAACCGCGAAACCTTGTATGGTAAATATATCTTTACCTACCACCCAGAATATGGTGGAAAAGTTCCATTGGTTTACGACCGTGAGGAAACAACACGGATTGAAGGTGGTGACGAATTAGTGCTTTCAAGAGATGTATTGGCAGTAGGTATCTCACAACGGACCGATGCAGCGTCCATTGAAAAACTCTTGGTAAACATCTTTGAACGACATGTTGGTTTCAAGAAAGTATTGGCCTTTGAATTTGCGAACAACCGTAAATTCATGCACTTAGATACTGTCTTTACCATGGTTGACTATGACAAGTTCACTATTCACCCAGAAATTGAAGGCGACCTTCGTGTCTTCTCTGTGACCTATGAAAATGAAACCCTTCACATTGAAGAAGAACATGGTGATTTGGCTGAATTGTTAGCAGCCAACCTTGGTCTTGAAAAAGTTGAGTTGATTCGTTGCGGTGGTGGCGATTTGGTTGCTGCTGGTCGTGAGCAATGGAATGATGGTTCCAATACCTTGACCATTGCACCAGGTGTGGTTGTTGTTTACAAACGCAATACCATTACAAATGCGATTCTTGAGTCTAAAGGACTTCGTTTGATTAAGATTAGCGGAAGTGAATTGGTGCGCGGTCGTGGTGGACCACGTTGTATGTCAATGCCATTTGAACGTGAGGACCTCTAATCATGTCTGAACATGAGGTGCTTTCCATCGGTTCAGAACCGTGGGAGCGAGCCAGCTCCGTCTATGTCCGCTATCAGGTATTTGTCCTTGAGCGTGGTATTGCAAAGGAAGATGAATTTGACCATCAGGATATCGAAGGAAGAGTCTACGCCAATCTCTTCGTTGGTGAGGAGCCAGTTTCAACTGGGCGGTTTCTTCCTGTTGGTCCTGGTAGAGCTCGTCTAACACGTATAGCCACTCTGGCCAACCATCGTGGAAAGGGCTATGGAAAGCTGATTCTCAACTCCTTGGAAGATTATGCTCGCCAAGCAGGCTTTCAGCAGTTGGACATTCATTCAGAATTAACAGCAAAGACTTTTTATGAGTCACTTGGCTACCAGGCTTCATCTGAAATGTATCAAGAAGATGGAGAATGGTGCCAGACCTTGACAAAATTGATCTAAGATTAGGAGAAAAACAATGACAAACATTTTTAAAGGCAGACATTTCCTTGCAGAAAAAGATTTTACTCGTGCAGAGTTGGAATGGTTGATTGATTTTTCAGCTCATTTGAAAGATTTGAAAAAACGCAATATTCCACACCGTTATTTGGAAGGAAAAAATATTGCCCTCTTGTTTGAAAAAACATCAACGCGTACTCGTGCTGCCTTCACAGTAGCATCCATTGACCTCGGTGCTCATCCAGAATATCTTGGTGCAAATGACATCCAACTTGGTAAGAAAGAATCGACTGAAGATACGGCTAAGGTTTTGGGACGTATGTTTGACGGTATTGAATTCCGTGGTTTCAGTCAAAAAATGGTGGAAGAATTGGCAGAATTCTCTGGTGTGCCAGTATGGAATGGCTTGACAGATGCATGGCACCCAACACAAATGTTGGCTGACTACTTGACTGTCAAAGAAAACTTTGGCAAATTAGAAGGTTTGACCTTGGTTTACTGTGGTGATGGTCGTAACAATGTTGCCAACTCACTTTTGGTAACAGGTGCTATTCTTGGTGTCAATGTTCATATCTTCTCACCAAAAGAACTCTTCCCTGATGAAACAGTTGTGGCATTGGCAGAAGGATTTGCTAAAGAATCTGGTGCGCGTGTATTGATCACGGACAATGCTGATGAAGCAGTCAAAGGCGCAGATGTTCTCTATACAGACGTTTGGGTATCCATGGGTGAGGAAGACAAATTCGCAGAACGCGTTGCCCTCTTGAAACCATACCAAGTCAATATGGAATTGGTGAAAAAAGCAGAAAATGAAAATCTTATCTTCTTACACTGCTTGCCTGCCTTCCATGATACAAACACTGTTTATGGTAAAGATGTTGCTGAAAAATTCGGCGTAGAAGAAATGGAAGTAACAGATGAAGTATTCCGCAGCAAGTATGCTCGTCACTTCGACCAAGCTGAAAACCGTATGCACACTATTAAAGCGGTTATGGCAGCGACATTAGGGGATCCATTTGTTCCACGAGTGTAAAATCTAGTCATCGCACCTCCTGGGGGCTTGTACCCGGCCCCCTTTTATGGATTTAAAAAATGTAAGCGATTTCTAGAATATGAAAGAGAGGCGAAAACACAAGATATGGTAAATCGTAAAATTGTAGTAGCCTTGGGTGGCAATGCTATTTTATCCTCCGACCCATCGGCTAAAGCACAAAAAGAGGCCTTGGTACAAACAGCCAAGCACCTTGTTAAACTAATCAAAAATGGCGACGACTTGATTATTACCCATGGTAATGGTCCTCAAGTCGGAAACCTGTTGCTCCAAAACCTGGCAGCTGATTCAGAAAAGAACCCAGCTTTTCCACTGGATAGCTTGGTAGCTATGACAGAAGGTTCCATCGGTTTCTGGCTCCAAAATGCCTTGGAAAATGAATTGGCTAAGGAAGGCATTGAAAAGGATGTAGCTTCCGTCGTTACCCAGGTTATTGTTGATAAACATGACCCAGCCTTTGAAAATTTGACCAAGCCAATTGGACCATTCTACACAGAAGAAGAAGCGAAGCTAGAAGCAGAAAAGACAGGTGCGACCTTCAAAGAAGATGCGGGTCGTGGTTGGCGTAAGGTTGTTGCTTCGCCAAAACCAGTAGGCATTAAGGAAATCGGCACCATTCGTACCCTTCTCAATGCAGGTGAAGTAGTCGTAGCTGCTGGTGGCGGTGGTATTCCAGTTGTCCAAGAAGCAGATGGTACCTTGACAGGTGTGGAAGCGGTTATTGATAAGGACTTTGCTTCGCAATGTTTGGCAGAATTGGTTGATGCAGACTTGTTTATCGTCTTGACAGGTGTAGACTATGTCTTTGTAAACTTCAACAAACCAGACCAAGAAAAATTAGAAACAGTGACCGTGGCGGAATTGGAAGAATATATCAAGCAAAATCAATTTGCGCCAGGTTCCATGTTACCAAAAGTTGAAGCTGCGATTGCTTTTGTCAATCATAAACCGCAATCAAAAGCAGTCATTACTTCATTAGAAAACTTAGGCGCTTTGATTGAATCTGACAGCGGTACGATTATTGTGAAAGAGTAGGAGTTCTTTTATTGATGGATTTGGGGAGTAGGGAAAATGTGCAGTAAATGAATTTCCTCACTTTCACATAAATAGAGTTGACCATTACAATAAGCTCCCCATTCCCATCAATTCTATCAAGTATCTATCTATAAGCAATGATTTCAGATGATAGTCTGAAAGAGATGGACATCTCTTGAAGATAGGTGGATATTTGATACGGTCATTTCGGATACAAGATTACCTTAAAAATATTATAGGAGGTTTTTGCGATGAGCGAAAAAGTGAAAAAAGGCTTTAAAATGCCTTCGTCGTATTCTATTTTGATGCTCATTATTGCCTTTATGGCAGTTATGACATGGATTATTCCAGCTGGTCAGTATGAGAAAGACGAAGCTGGAAAATTTATCACAGGCACCTATCAAGCAGTAGCTCAAAATCCGCAAGGAATTTGGGATATTCTGATGGCACCTGTCCGGGCTATGTTGGGTCACGGTGAAACCAGTAAGGCTATCGACGTTGCCTTCTTCATCCTGATGGTTGGTTCCTTCTTGGGCGTGGTCAATGAAACGGGTGCGCTTGATGTAGGGATTGCCTCTATCGTGAAACGCTTCAAAGGTCGTGAAAAAATGTTGATTTACATTCTCATGCCTTTGTTTGCCTTGGGTGGTTCCACCTATGGTATGGGTGAGGAAACCATGGCCTTCTTCCCTCTTCTAGTGCCAGTTATGATGGCGGTTGGTTTTGATAGTATCACAGGTGTGGCTATTATCTTACTTGGTTCTCAAATCGGCTGTTTGGCTTCTACGGTAAACCCATTTGCGACTGGTGTTGCTTCTGATGCGGCCGGTGTGTCTTTGGCTGATGGTATGATTTGGCGGATTATCTTCTTTATCGTCATTCTTGCAATGGGTGTGTGGTTCGTTGCCAACTATGCTGAAAAAGTACAAAAGGACCCAACAAAATCTCTCGTTTACAAACAACGTGAAGCAGATATGGCCCACTTCAATGTCAATACATCAAATGAAGAAGTCAATGCTGTCTTAACCCCTGCTCAAAAACGTGTTCTTTGGGTATTTGTCTTGACCTTCGTTGTCATGATTTGTAGCTTTATTCCTTGGGAGGACTTGGGTGTCTCTGTTTTTGCTGATTTCAATACTTGGTTACTTAGTTTGCCAGGTATCGGTCAAGTTATTGGTAGCTCAGCCTATCCATTTGGCTGGTGGTACTTCCCTGAAGGAGCGATGCTCTTTGCAGTAGCAGGTGTCTTGGTCGGTGTGGTCTATGGCATGGATGAAGCACGTTTAGTGAAGGCCTTCATGAATGGTGCTGCGGACTTGCTCAGTGTTGCCCTTATCTGTGCAGTGGCGCGTGGTATTCAAGTCATCATGAATGATGGTATGATTACTGCAACAATTCTACACTGGGGTGAAGTTGGTTTGCAAGGTTTGTCTTCACAAGTCTTCATCATTTTGACCTATCTCTTCTACCTGCCAATGTCCTTCTTGATTCCATCCACATCTGGTCTTGCAGGTGCGTCCATGGGTATCATGGCACCTCTCGGTGAGTTTGTCAATGTACCAGCTCACTTGATTATCACAGCCTTCCAAGCTGCTTCAGGTGTACTGAACTTGGTAGCTCCTACTTCAGGTATTGTAATGGGTGCCTTGGCTCTTGGTCGAGTTGAAATCGGTACTTGGTACAAGTTTGTAGGTAAATTGATTGCAGGTATTGTCCTTGCCTCAATTGCTATCCTTGTCATTGCGACATTCTTCTAATCGAAAATCTGGGTCAGATTCTATCTTTGAAGCAGATGAAATCTGGCTCAGTTTTTCCTTTTGTGATAGAATGGAATTAGTAAGAACAATATTTTAATCTGTTGAAAGGAGAAACAATGGAAACAAGTTTTATTCAAGCACAGCATCAAGAGGCTTGTGTCGAGGCGATTAAGGGACTGGTAGCTTTTCCGTCTGTCCTGCATGAAGGTCAAAACCAAACACCATTTGGTCAGGCTATTCAGGATGTTCTGGAACACACCCTAGCCATGACAGAAAAGATGGGCTTTAAAACCTATTTAGACCCTGCAGGCTATTACGGTTATGCCGAAATCGGTCAGGGGCAAGATTTGCTGGCTGTTCTCTGCCATTTGGATGTCGTACCGGCTGGTGATATCAAGCAATGGAAGACACCTCCCTTTGAAGCAGTCGTAAAGGACGGCTTCCTGATTGGTCGAGGTGTTCAAGATGATAAGGGACCGTCTATGGCAGCTCTCTTTGCTGTCAAGGCTTTAATGGATGCAGGTGTTACCTTTACCAAGCGTATTCGCTTTATTTTTGGTACAGATGAAGAAACACTTTGGCGTTGCATGAATCGCTATAATCAATTGGAAGAAGTGGCAACTATGGGCTTTGCTCCTGATTCTTCTTTCCCTTTGACCTATGCGGAAAAAGGATTGCTTCAGGCCAAGTTACATGGACCGGGTCATCCTTGTCTGAGTCTGGAAGCAGGAACAGCCTATAATGTGGTCCCTGCCAAGGCTAGTTATTCAGGGCATTTGTTGGCCGGGATTATTGCGGAGTTAGACCAGCTCGGTTTTGACTACGAAGTAAAGGACGACCAAGTGACTGTTCTCGGTATTTCTCGTCATGCAAAAGATGCTGCGGAAGGTGTTAATGCCATTGTTCGTTTGGCCAAGGCTTTGGAACATTTTGAAAATCACCCTGCCCTTGATTTCATTGTCAATGCTATCGGGGAAGATGCCACTGGTTTTAAGCTGTTTGGAGATGTGACAGATGAGCCATCAGGTACCTTGAGTTTCAATATTGCTGGACTCACCATCAATGCCAAGAAATCAGAAATTCGTTTGGACATTCGTATTCCTGTAACAGCCGATAAGGATAAATTAGTCGCAATCCTGCAAGAAAAGGCTCAGGCCTGTGGTTTAACCTATGAAGAATATGACTACTTAGCAGCTCTTTATGTACCACTGGATAGCCAGTTGGTATCGACACTGATGTCAGTCTATCAGGATAAGACTGGTGATTTGGACAGTCTACCAATCTCATCAGGCGGAGCAACCTTTGCTCGTACCATGCCAAACTGTGTGGCTTTTGGAGCTTGTTTCCCTGATACAGAGCAGACAGAACACCAGGAAAATGAACGCATGCCGTTAAAAGATTTATACAAAACTATGGATATCTACGCTGAAGCCATTTATCGTTTGGCAGCGAAATAACAAAAAAGTTCTCAGACCTTGGTCTTGAGAACTTTTTTTGACTGGTTATGCCTTGCTAAAAAAGAATGGTGGTGCGAATTGTTTTAAATTTTCAAAACAAGATAAGGCTTGTTCATTATCCTCACAAATTATGAGGCAAACATCATCTCCACAGACTGTCACAATAATTTCAGGAATTTCCATGGCATCTAATATGGAACCAAATGAATTAGCTAGTCCTGGCAGTGTTTTTAATACGACTTGGTGCTGAACAGGTTTCAACATGACCAAGGCATCTTCCATATAGAGCCGCAGTCGTTTTTCCCATCGAGTAGGAGCTATGGGATTGATAGCGTAGTGAGATGAATCTCCTTCGTTTACCTTGACAAGATTGAGCATTTTTATATCTCGGGAAAGAGTCGATTGGGTAACGATGAGACCATTAATTTCAAGCAGCTCTTGTAATTCCTGTTGAGTATGGATTTTCTTTTCCATAATCAAAGACAAAATCAATTGGTGACGACTTTCAATCTTGTTCATAGGCACCTCCTATAATTAAAGGGACTGGAGTGAAAGTGGTAATCGTCAATTAGCTGGCTTTTATTACTTCGACGTAAGGTGGCTTGGCTAAAGCCCAAGGACACTTCTCAGAAGTTCGTGTCAACATCTCAGCGCAGTGCTTGATTTCTCTAACAATCTCCCAGGTAGTTGAAGCGAGTACTAAAAGTAAACTAAAAGACTATAATGATTATTGAATAAACATGGCATCGCCAAAGCTAAAGAAGCGATATCTTTCCTCGACAGCATGTTTGTAGGCATCCAAAACAAATTCTCGTCCTGCAAAGGCTGATACTAGCATAACGAGGGTTGATTTTGGTAGGTGGAAATTGGTTGAAAAGGCGTCAACGACACGGAAAGTGTAGCCTGGTTTGATGAAAATATTTGTCCAGCCGGAGTCGGCTTCTAAACGGCCGTCGAATTTATTTCCGATGGTTTCTAAAGTACGGATAGAAGTGGTGCCAACAGCAACTATTCTTCCTCCATCAGCCTTGACTTGGTTAAGGCTTTGAGCAGCTTCGGCAGAAAGATTATAAAATTCAGAGTGCATTTCATGTTCATCGACATTATCCACTGATACAGGACGGAAGGTCCCAAGGCCGACATGGAGGGTCAGATAAACTAATTTCACCCCTTTGGCTTCAATTTTTTCTAGCAGTTCTTGTGTAAAATGCAATCCAGCTGTTGGAGCAGCGGCAGAACCATTTTCCTTGGCATAGACTGTTTGATAGCGTTCACGGTCTTCCAATTTTTCATGGATGTAAGGCGGAAGAGGCATTTCACCAAGGCTTTCTAAGACTTCTAAGAAGATACCTTCATAAGTAAATTCAACAATTCTCCCACCGTGTTCCAATTCTTCAACGATGGTAGCAGTTAATCTTCCGTCTCCAAAGGCAACTGTGGTGCCAACTTTCAGGCGTTTAGCTGGTTTAGCAAGAACTTCCCACTGGTCACCTTGGGTATTTTTCAAAAGTAAAAGCTCCACGTGTCCATTGGTTTCGGGCTTGTAGCCATAAAGGCGAGCCGGGAGTACGCGCGTGTTGTTCATGACCAGCGCATCACCTGGATGGAGTTGGTCAATGATGTGGTCAAAGTGGCTGTCGACCATGCTCTGCTGTTCACGGTCTAGAATCAGTAGTTTTGAGCTGTCGCGTTTTTCAAGTGGAACTTGGGCAATCAGCTCTTCAGGTAATTCAAAATCAAAATCTGCAGTATTCATTGTTTCTCCTAGTTTTTAAAGTATGATGGCAAAATAGATAAGTAGGATAAAGGGGAGCAAGACTAAAGGGATTCCAATACAATAAAATACAATTTTTATTTTCCTAGAATTGGTAATCAAATAGCCTGAAAAACAGTTGAGAATACCGAGAAAAAATAGGTATAAAAGCACATTTGTCATACCTTCATTATACCATAGATGCATTCCTAAGTCTTGACCAATGAGGGAGAATACGGCATAAACTTTTGGATTTTTTTTCTCTTGAAAATTTTATATCTTTCTACTTGACAAAAATTGGTCTATACCATAAAATAGACTTATCAACAATCGGTCTATACCAAAAGGAGTAAGCTATGAAAATTCATGTAGTAAACAATCAAGTAGAAGGAGCAGCAATTGCTTTTGAAATTTTAATGAATAAATTGGAATCAGGTGCGCAGGTTCTTGGTTTGGCAACTGGTTCTAGCCCAATCGAATTTTATAAAAAAATTCGCCAAAGCGACTTGGATTTTTCTGAGGTGACATCTGTTAACTTGGACGAGTATGTTGGTTTGGGAGAAGATAGTGACCAATCCTATGTCTATTTCATGAAAGAGCATCTTTTTAATGCCAAACCATTTAAGAAATCTTATTTACCAAATGGCTTAGCAAGTGACGTTGCGGTCGAAGCGGAACGCTACAATCACGTATTGGCAGAGCATCCAATCGATTTTCAAATTTTGGGAATTGGTCGCAACGGTCATATCGGTTTCAATGAACCAGGTGCTCCATTTGATGGTCAGACCCACTTGGTTGACTTGGCGCCGTCAACCATCGAAGCCAATGCACGCTTCTTTGCGGATCCAGAGGAAGTGCCTAAGCAGGCTATTTCCATGGGCATCGCCAACATTATGGCAGCCAAAACCATTGTTCTCATGGCTTATGGTCCTGAAAAAGCTGACGCTATTAAGGCGACGGTTGAAGGGCCAGTGACGGAGGAAGTTCCAGCAAGTGTCCTCCAAAACCATGACAATGTTGTTCTCATTATTGATAAAGCTGCGGCGAGTAAATTGACAAAATAATATAAAAAAGCGCAACAGATCAATCTGGAAGAGGAATCTGTTGTGCTTTTTTTAGACTTCTTCCCCAATCAAACTCTGACGGGCTTTGCGGAAACGAATGATATGGTAGGCGACCATAGCGTGTGCGAGCAGGTTGAGGATAACAAAGATGAGTAAGTTTGAATGACCAGCTAGCAGTAAGCTAGCATTCCCAACAAATAAAATCAGCCCATAGACGAGAAGTCCTTTTCTACCAACTTGGTGGATTTGTTGATTGTAGAAGGAGGTTGAAAGGATGCCTCCGTAGAAAAGCAAGTTTCCTACAATCAGCATTGGCAAGGCCAGTTCATTGTGGTGGCTTGGGAAAAGCTCCATTGCCACTGTGAAGAAATTTAAACCAAGGACAATCACCAAGTGGGCGTAAAGCAAAACACTCACATCTGCCTTGCGGTGATGATCGATGGACAGATAGGTTTGGGAAATGTAGAAGATGAAGAGGGTCGCCATTGCGAGAAAGAGAAGGATACCTTCCAAGGGAAGTTCTAAAAGTGGATAATTTTTTACGATGGCAACAACTGTCTCGCCAAAAGTGATAATGGTAATCAGCTGGCAACGCTCCACCATGTGCGGAAAGTTGATGGGGTCATGGCTTATTCTCTTTTGGAAGAAAAAGGAAATCAAGAAGGGAATGATATAGACAATCAACATTCTCTCATCATTGGTCCAGAGCTTGAAAACAACTAACAAGGTTGCACCAGCAAAGATAGCAATATAAGTGGCCAACATCTGCAAGGTTGCCTTGATGTCCACATTAAAGCCAATCCGTCTACCTCTTAGGTAATATTGCACGAAAATCAAAACGTATGACAAGGTCAGAAAGGCATTAAATGGCAGAGCTGTTTTTTCAAAATCATTGCTGAAGTTGAGGGACATGTTACCAATCAGATACATGGATGGAATAATCGTAAAAATATCTAGAAAGTCTCGTTCGCCATATTTATTGAGATAGATAGTTTCATTCATCCACAAGGTCATAATAATCAAATTGGCGATGATAAAGGTGACAATCTCCTTAAAACCGATGTGGTCCCATGTAGCAAGCCAGTCAGTGAGGAAGTGGCTAATACAAAAACCAAATCATAAAACAATTCATAATTCGACACACGTTTTGCCTTTATTTCAGACATAAAATTCTTCTTTTCTAAAAATCTGAACCATTATATCATACGAAAAGGCGAGAGGGCAAACCAGTCATTTTGGGATAATAATCGTAGGAATTGCTGTAAGAGTCTTTCGATTCTTGATTCTTTACGAGAACGCAAATATTTTAGAGCGTTTGACAGAGTTTGCATTCTTTTGCTATGATAGACAAGCCCCCGGATTTTATTGAAGGGAGGTGAGTTGCTTGGAAAAAGAATTATTCATCACACTTTTTCTTTTGCCGTTGCTAGTTAGTATTCTGACATCCTTGTTTGAGTATTGGCTACACAACCGCAACAAGTAAAGCCTTTCGGGGCAAAAAAACAAAAACCCTCAACGCTGCAACGTTGGGGGCTTTTTTGAATCACTTGGAAGTGAATCATTCATCACTATGAGGCAAGTATAGCATCTCTTTCTTCAGTTGTCAAATGGTATAGTTGCAGCGTTCTGAAATATGTCCCCCATAAGCCCCCTGAGAGTTTGAAACATCACCCCAGATTGGCAGGTACTATAGATATATTTTAGAGCGTTTGACAGAGTTAGCATTCTTTTGCTATGATAGACAAGCTCCTGAATGTTATTGAAGGTAGGTGATACCGTGGTAGAACTTATTCTTACCGCGTTTTTTCTGCCTTTATTTGTTGGTGTTCTGACATCCTTGTTTGAGTATTGGCTAAACAAACGCGACAAGTAAAGCCTTTCGGGGCAAAAAACAAAAACCCTCAACGTTCGGACCGTTGGGGGCTTTTTTGATACCGTGCTAACATTCTTACCACGTTTGTTAACAATATCAGTATAGCACCTCTTTCTTCAGTTGTCAAATGGTATAGTTGCAGAATTATGCTAATATTCAGCCTTTGTAATTTTTATGGTATAATATCTAAGTCGCAATCACTAAACAGCGCAAGTTGGGAGGTGAGAACTTATGCTAGATAGTTTCCTGAAACTTGTTTTGCTACCGTTGTTAGTCAGCGTAGTTGCAGAACTTATTGCGGAGTGGCTAATCCGCAAGTGGCAAAACAAACGCGACAATTAACTTAGCCTGCGTGCCTTGAGCAAGCACAAAAAAACACTCATGGTTGCCGCCATGGGTGTTTTCCTTATGCTTAGTTTCCTGAACTTTTAAGCACATCTAGTATATCATATTTTATTGAAGTTGTCACTTGAAAGCAAAATATTTATTACCGCCTTTGTATTTTCATGGTATAATATCTAAGTCGCAATCACTAAACAGCGCAAGTTGGGAGGTGAGACTTTATGCGTATACTCTTTGAACTTGTCCTGCTACCCTTGTTAGTATCCCTATTAGCAAACGTGATTTCGGAATGGCTAATCCGATTAGCGGACAAATGCGACAAATACAAACAATAGCCTGCGTGCCTTGAGCAAGCACAAAAAAACACCCATGGCGGCCACCTTGGGTGTTTTCTTTATGCGCTTATCTCTTTGAACTTTTAAGCACTTCTAGTTTATCACATTTTATTGAAGCTGTCACTTGAAAGCAACAATAATCGTTACCGCCTTTGTATTTTTTATGGTATAATATCTAAGTCGCAATCACTAAACAGCGCAAGTTGGGAGGTGAGAACTTATGCTAGATAGTTTCCTGAAACTTGTTTTGTTACCGTTGCTAGTCAGCGTAGTTGCAGAACTTATTACGGCGTGGCTAATTTGTAAGTGGCAAAACAACTGCGACAATCAGTCATTTATTTTTCCTTTTATTACTTTGTTAACTCGCTTTGCCGTACCTTAGTACAGCCTTCAGCTCGTTGCCTCGTACTAAAAGTAAACTAAATGACTTTCACTTAGCCTGCGTGCCTTGAGCAAGCACAAAAAACCACCCATGGCGGCAACCAAGGGTGGTTTACTTTATGCTTGCATTTCTTGAACTTGTAAGCATCACTAGTATAACACATTGCTGTTAAGTTGTCACTTGAAAGCAACAATAATCGTTACCGCCTTTGTATTTTTTATGATATAATATCCAAGTCGCAATCACTAAACAGCGCAGGTTGGGAGGTGAGACTTTATGCTACTATACTTTACCGAATTTGTTTTGCTACCGTTGCTAGTCAGCGTAGTTGCAGAACTTATTGCGGAGTGGCTAATCCGTAAGTGGCAAAACAAACGCGACAGTTAACTTAGCCTGCGTGCCTTGAGCAAGCACAAAAAACCACCCATGGCGGCAACCAAGGGTGGTTTACTTTATGCTTAACTTTACCGAACTTTTAAGCACTCAAAGTATAACACATTTGTCTTTAGTTTTCAAGTGTCCAGTCCAAGTCAGGGCCGACTGGTACAACTCCCGTTGGGTTGATGGTCTTATGGCTACCATAGTAGTGTTGCTTGATATGGTCGAAGTCAACCGTTTCCGCAATACTAGCATGGTTATAAAGTCGTTTGGTATAGTTCCATAGGTTTGGATAGTCAACCAAGGCCTTGATATTGCACTTGAAATGTCCAAAGTAAACAGGGTCAAATCGTACCAAGGTAGTAAAGAGGCGAATATCAGCCTCTGTCAACTGATTGCCTACCAGATAGTCCTTATCTGCCAAATGTTCTTCCAATTTATCCAAGGCAGCAAAGAGATTCTTGACTTCTTTCTCATAAACTTTCTGGTTGGTTGAAAATCCAGCCTTGTAAACTCCATTGTTGATGTTTGGATAGACAAAATCATTCATGGCATCAATCTCAGCTTGCAGGTGTTCTGGATAGTAGTCATCGTAATTTCCAGTAATGTCATTGAAAGCAGTATTGAACATGCGCATGATTTCAGCCGATTCGTTGCTGACAATGGTATTGGTTTTCTTATCCCAAAGGACAGGCACAGTCACTCGACCAGTGTAATGTGGATCAGCTTTCAAATAAACTTGGTAAAGATAATCACTGTTAAAAATTGGGTCCTTGATCACACCAGGACCGTCTGCGAAAGTCCAACCATTTTCCAACATGAGCGGATGTACGATAGAAAGGGAAATATGGTCTTCCAGGCCCTTCAATTTTCGCATGATTAAGGTCCGACTAGCCCAAGGACAAGCCAAGGAAATGTAGAGATGGTAACGTCCTGATTCAGCCTTAAAACCATCCTCACCTGTCGGACCTGCTTGTCCATCAGGGGTAATCCAGTTGCGAAATTGTGTGACAGTACGGACAAACTTGCCATCTGTTGACTTGGTATCATACCATTGATCCACCCATTTGCCATCTTGTAAAAGTCCCATAACGTTCTCCTTTATTATTTCAAGTAGGAAATCCAAGCAAATCTAGATTTCTTCTGAAAACACATATCACTAATTAGTATTATAATCTTTTTCCCATCAAAGTCAAGTCACATGCTTTTATGCTACAATAGTCCCATGAGATTAGATAAGTGTTTAGAAAAAGCCAAGGTTGGCTCGCGTAAGCAAGTTAAAAAACTTTTCAAAGCCCAGCAAATCAAGATTAACGGACAAGTAGCCCAGAGTCTCAGTCAGATTGTCGACCCAGAATTACAAGAGATACAGGTAGCAGGGCGAAAAATCGAGCTAACAGGCTCAGTCTACTATTTACTCAACAAACCTGCAGGGGTCGTTTCTGCAGTGACGGACAAGGAGCATCAGACCGTCATCGACTTGATTGCACCGGCTGACAAAAAAGAAGGTCTCTACCCCGTCGGTCGTCTAGACAGGGATACCGAAGACCTGGTTCTCATCACCAACAACGGTCCACTCGGTTACCGTATGCTCCACCCCAGTCACCATGTGGACAAGGTTTACTATGTGGAGGTCAACGGCCCCTTGGGTCCGGATGCTCCGGCTTTCTTTGCTTCGGGCGTTACCTTTTTGGACGGCACTCGTTGCCAGCCCGCTGATTTGACTGTTTTGGAGGCTTCTTTGGACCATAGCAGAGCGACCATCAAGCTGGCAGAAGGCAAGTTTCATCAGGTCAAAAAGATGTTTTTAGCCTACGGTGTCAAGGTCACCTACCTCAAGCGAATTTCCTTTGGAGATTTTGAACTGGGGGATTTGGAAATAGGTCAGTATAGGAAGTTAAATAAGACTGAAATTACCTGTTTATTGTCCTATTTTTACATATAAAAAACAAGGACAAATTACTAACAAACCGTACAAATTTAAATTGGTTAACAAATAAGAAAACACAAAATGTGACTTGGAATTGTAGTAGTGAAAAAAGTAACAAGATAAATGACAGAAAATGAAAATTTTCTGTCATTTTTAATGTTATGCAAAAAATAGTAAACAAGGCAAAAACACCATCAACACGCTAATTAGCGGGAATGATATAAGCTACATGCACTATATAAACTTGTGAATTCATTAACAAATACAGGTATAAAATTGTTTTTTATTTTAGTTTTTTCGTTCGGATCTTGGTTTGAATTCGTTGACTTTAAACAGTGATTTTGGTACTATATAAAATAGCTTACTTTGTATTCATTACAGAGTAATAAAAATTTGTATGTTTACAAATTGGAAAGGAAAAATTTATATGAAAATATCGAGTTCAGAAAAGACGAACCAGCAAAAATGGTATGCTCCCAAGCAGCGCTTTTCTATTCGTAAGTATCACTTCGGTGCCGCTTCAGTCTTGCTAGGTATCTCTCTAGCAGTGACAGGTGGGGAAGTAGCAGAAGCGACAGAGGTAACACCTTCAAGCTCTACAGAAACTTCCGTTGTACTGGAAACTTCGACAGAGTCTACGGTTTCTGAGACAGCACCTTCAACTGAAACTGTTACTGAAGCTGCAACTACAGAGACAGAGGTAGCAAGCACAGAAGCTGTTGCTGCTAGCACAACTGACGCTTCAAGCGCTACAACAGTGGAGGAGACTGCGACTGAGACTTCAACAACTCCTGAAGTGACAGATCGTACTGCTTCAATTCCATATATCATTCAGTACGTTACTGAAGATGGAACTGTTATCACAGCAACTGCGGTTATTACATCTGTTACAACACAAGATGCAGTGGCAAGCACTACAGTAAATCTTTCAGCTAATGTGCCAACAGGCTATGAATTAGCTGCTGGACAAGCTTCAGCTGTATCCCAAGTTGTGACTGAAGGTGCTTCAAATACCGTTACCTTCAAAGTTGTTAAGAAAGTAGCAACACCAGCTTCATCTTCTACGACAACTCCATCAAGCACGACAGAAGCGAAGACTGAGACTTCGACTTCTACAAGCTCAGAAACAGCTAAAACTGAAACGACAACTGCAAGTTCAGAAACAGCTACTGCATCAAGCCAAGAAACTAGCCAAGATGCAAGTGTAGCTGCAGCCAAAGAAGTTCTAGAACAAGTAACTTCAGAAGCAGCTGTCTTGGCAAGTGAGGCGGAGCAAAAACAATCAACATTAGTTTCAACCGATTCCCTCCTCCAATCTGCAATGGTAAACGCACGTAATGTTGCAAATCAATCTGAAGTATTATTATTAGACTCATTAGCAACTCTAGAACAACTAAATTCTCAAATTGAAGCAGCTCGTGTTAATATTGAAGCCTTAGCAGTTGAACTTCGTAAATATACTACTGATGGAAATGTTACTGCAAAATTATCTGTTCCAACAAGTCTCAATGTTCCAGAAAAAACGGTCGTTCAAGACTTTTATGAATTAACACAAGATGAAATTGCAAGTATTATTCAAAAAGTAAAAAATGCTAACCCAAATCTTGATGCGAATGATGAAATTATCGTCGAGAATAAACCAAATGCAGGTAATGCAGGTAAGGTAACAGTTCGTTTTAATGGGAATGTAAATACCACAGCTACAATTGCATCAGCTGATACAATTGTTGGTGCTAGAGGTATTCAAAACGTCTCTGATTTAGCAAAATCTATTCACTGGTTCGATTTTGCAAACGCTGAAATTCTATATCCAGACGGATCTAGAGCTGGAAAACTAGTCAATGGTGTTCGTCAGGTTACTTATGCAGATGGCACAGTTGGAACAACTTCTGATCAAAAATGGTTGGATTCAGGAATTGCGCGCTATTCTAAATACGTTCAATATAATGGTACGGAAAAAAATAGCGGTGCATTGTATGAAGTTCTGCAAGAGGGGATGACGTTAATTGTCAAACCTGATGGCATGGATGAATATGAATTGTATGCTAAGGTAGCAAAACTTGCTCCAAAAGCCGTAAACCAAGATCCAAATAATGGCAAAAACGGCATGTTTAACTATGGAGATTGGACTGCTACTGATGTGGCAAAAGTATCTGCTTTCCCTAAAAATACAGATGGAACCATCAACTATTCTGGAACTGGCTGGGAATTCCGACCACTTGAAACTACGAAAACTGTGGTTGTAGATTCACAAGGAAATGTAATTTCAACAACTTATTCGACTCGAACAGCAGATAAATTTGATGCGGCGAGCCTTGCCAATACTGGCTCAACTACAACTACTTCAACAGATGCAAGCGGAAATCGGACGACTATTACCAAGACATATAAAAAAGTCCTAGCTGGTTCAGAAACAGCATATAAGAAGAATTTTGAAGCTGGTTTGGATTACTCTTCGGATGTCTTGCTTGTACAGCCAGATAAGAACTGGGCTGATTTGTCTAATGCAGGGGTATTACCAAAAGATAAATTAGCTGGAATTTCGTCATCTTTCGATACAGCAAATATTGGTGTTACATTTGATTTGTCTGCAACTTATGCTGGTAGACCTGTTGATGTCAATGTGATTGCTGCAGATGCAGAGTCGGAAGGTGATTCAGAGTTTCTTCAATTTGAGTCAAATGGAAGTCCATGGGAAGAATTTGTAACGACCTACGGTACTGATGGTCAGAAGAAACCGGTAATGATTACCGCTTCCAATTTAAACGGTGCTCGTTCTTTAGGTGGGGCAGGATATGACTCTACAGAGTTTGTGGATAACAATCTCTATGGGGACTCTACTTTTGGTCCGGTATCTGCAGGACCAACTAAGGCAGTTCCTATTGCCATTACTCGTGATGTAACCAAACTCTCTATCTATCTGGCTTCAGGTGGAACTCAACAAGGTGCTATTGGATTTGTAATGTATGACAAAGGCGATGCTCCAGCAACATATGGGAAAGCAGAGCACCTACTAGGCATAATCCAAAAAGAAGATCCAGTTACAAAGACTCCTGTAACTTATGGACAACCATACTTTGGTAAAACACCAGGTGACCCAGATTTCCAAAATACAGATAAAGATCCAGCATACTGGACATTGGATGATGTTGTTTACTCAGAAAAATATACCAAGTTTGAACTTAAAAACGGTATGACGGTATATGATGCTAGTGGTAAAGAAGGAGTCTACACAACACTTAACGGGAATCAAGTTATTGCTTATCCTGATGGTACAACTGCAGGGCTTGTAAATAATCAAGAACTTACTGTAGTTGGAACTGATGGAAATAGACAGTTAGGTCTCTACAATAGTACAGAGAAAATTGTTGCACTAGGTGTTATGCCAGATGAAGGTGAGAGCCAACTTCTTGATGAAAATGTCTCAAAGAAGTATGATATTCGACGAGCTTCAGATACTGAATTTGTCCTTAAAGGTGTTGAAATTCATCGCGGTTTAAACAATGATACTGTGTATGCTTCAGGCTGGGTAGACTTCAATGGTAATGGTAAGTTTGACTTAAACGAGCAGTCTGAAGTTATCACTGTAAATACAGATGGTACTTACGATTTCCATTTCAAGAACGTTCCACAGCTCCTCGATACCTCTCAAGATTGGGCAGGTGTTCGTCTGCGTATTTCACGTACTAAGGAAGAAATTTTGACACCAACTGGTGTAGCTTCTTCAGGTGAGGTAGAAGACTTCCAAGCTTTCGTGACACATTTACCTCGTGGTACAGAAAACGCAACTTCTGATGTCCAAGACCGTAATCAGTCAATCTCCAAGTCAATAGCTGAATTCTTCTCACCACGTGGTAAAGAAGAGCCAGATTTCAAATCGTGGGCAGAAATCGATACGAACATTGCTCCAAAAATCGTTGTCAATGATAGTGTAGTTGCTGAAGCGACACAAACTGGAAACTCTGTCAACATTACTGATGAAAAAGGAAATACAGTATATAACGGCCAAGAAGTAACAATCAAAGATGCTAATGGCAATGTTCTCGGTACAGCAATTCAAGTTACAAACCCATATAGTAACCGTGTGGAGTACTTGCTCTCAGAGTACACTGAATATGATACAGCTGGGAATCTAGTTGGTGTTTATACGCTGAATAAACTAGGTCGAGATAACAAGTACATCGAAGGTTATGGTACACCAACCATCTCGATTGACTTTGATCCGGCTCCTGGCTTCGTAGGTGATGCTAATGGTATTGTAGTCCGTGGTTGGGATACAAACGGAAATTCAACTGGTTGGGAAGCTACTGCTGAGACACGTGAGTCAGTATATAATTATGATAGTGACCTTTCAGAAGATGAAATTGATGAACTTCCAGAATCTGAACTTACCACGAATCTATCTCCGCAAGATATAATTTCAAAGAACGTCAACACTTATGTCAATAATGTGGAGTCTATGGACTCAACCTACATTCCGACTGTTATTGACGTGGTGCCAAACGGTGAAGATACAACTTCACGTGATGTTCAAGGTAAGATTCAAACTGGTACACCAACCATCCCAAGAACAGGAACTGTTCAAACAGTAGATGGAATTAAGGTTGAGTACCCAGCATCAAACGTAATCCTTGACGAGTCAGTACCACCAGCATTTGCATTAACAAAACAAGAAACTGTTAACAACATCACATTTACAACTGACTTGATGGATGTAGCCTTGCCTGCTGCCAAACACGTTGACCCAGATTCTGGTGTAGTGACTACGGTAGCTCGTAAGTACACGAAAGTGACGGATACAGAAATTGTCATTGAAAACGAAGGTACTTACACACTTGACCCGGCCAAACTTAAGGTAACCTTTACACCAGATCCTAAGTTTGTTGGTGCAGGTACAGGTGTAGAAGTTCAACAACCAGACGTGGACTACAATGATGTAGTAGAAGACGATGATGTAACTCTTAACTACGGTACAGACTATGGACGTGCTCGTTACACTCCAATCGTTGACGTACTGACGGAGGCAACTATCACTCGTACCATCCACTATGTGTACGACAATGACACAGATCCTACAAACAATGCAACGACACCAGTTGAAAACTTTGATGAATCAGTAATCAAAATCGATAACGAGCCAGTGACAAAATCACAGACTCTTACATTTAAGCGTACAGTGGCGACGGATGCGGATGGAAACATCACCCTATCTGAATGGGAACCAATCAACGAAGCTAACGCTTCATTTGACTCTGTCCTTTCACCATTTTTGGAAGGTTATGTAGCAAACGTTATTCCAGATGAACATCGTGCAGCCAACAACTCAGATGTAGGTGTCTTCACACCAGCTGCTGATACCATCACTTCAGATGATACGGATAATCTAGATGTTTACGTTGTCTATACTCCACTTGAAGAGCATGCAGCAGTTTATTTCTGGGATGTAACAGATCCTGATAACTACAAACCATTATCTTATGTCACTTCAGGTAAAAACATCACACAGATTGATGGATTTGAGCACTTGACAGCTTCTGAACTTGAAGGTGTCGCTCTAGACCCAATCACCTACGATCCAACAGCAGTCATTCAAAAGTATCTTGATCAGGGTTATCAACTTGTCTATAATGAATTAGCTGATAGCACAAAATACTTTGACGCTATTGATGATAATGCTGGTGACACTCCGTCACAGAACTTTAACATCTTCTTAGTCCGTAAGAAGACTACAGTAACACCTCAAGAAGAGACAGTTACTCGTACTATCAAGTATGTAGATGAAGCTGGAAATCCAGTTAAAGATGCAAACGGTAATCCAATTCCAGATCATGTCGAGACTTTAACCTACACTCGTGAAACTTACAAAGATGAAGTTACTGGTGAAATCACTTATGGTGAGTGGGTAACAACAAGTCCTACAAACAAATTTGACACAGTTGTTTCGCCTGTTGTTGATGGATACACTACTCCAAACACAACTGTTGAAGGTACCGCTGCTATCGATCCATTAGGTGAAGATCAAACAGTCACAGTTGTTTACAAACCAGTAACAAATGTAGAAGTACCTCCAACAGTTAAACCTACAGATCCAGTGCCAGAAACTGGCGGTAAGAAAACATATGGTGAACTTGGTCTTGTCGAACAAGTTACTTTGACTGTTAAACACGTCTACGCAGATGGTACACCAGTACTTGGTACAGACGGTCAGCCAGTTGTGTCAACAGAAACTTTGACCTACACTCGTACCGTTAAATTGGATGGTAACACTGGTGAATTGATTGCAGCGACTTACGGTGAATGGACACCAGCTACACAAGATTTCAAAGCTATTTCTGCCCTTGATTTGACGGACTACGTACCTTCCATTGCGGAAGTGACTAGAACAGGTGTTAAAGCGACTGATAAAGATACAGAAGCTACAATCATCTACCGTACAGGTGTAAAAGTTGTCGATCCAAAAGATCCAGATAACAATCCAGATACACCAACTCCAGAAACTCCAATCACACCAGAGACACCAGTACCAAACGATCCAAAAGGACGCACATATGGTGAACTTGGCTTGGTTGAAGAAGTAAAACGTACGATTCATTATGTATATGCAGATGGTAAAACAGCAGCTGAAGATGTTGTAGAAACAGTAACCTTTGTACGTTCAGTTCAAATCGACGCTGTAACAGGTGATATTATCGCTGATACTTACACGCCTTGGACTACTACAAACGATACATTCCCTACAGTAACTTCACCAGAAATTGCTGGATATACTCCAACTAAATCTGATGTTAAGGAGCAATCTGTTACTGCAGAAACAGCTGATATTGTTGAAACAATCATCTACAATACTGTTGCTCGTGTTGTCGATCCAACCGATCCAACGATTCCAACTAACCCTGACAAGCCTGTAACTCCAGACACGCCAGTACCAAACGATCCTAAGGGCCGTACATATGGTGATCTAGGCTTGGTTGAAGAAGTTACCTTGACAGTTAACCATGTTTATGCAGATGGTACTCCAGTCCTTGGTGCAGATGGCAAGCCTGTTGTTTCTGAAGAAACCTTGACATTTACTCGTACAGTACAAATCGATGTGGAAACTGGTGATATCATTGCGGATACTTACTCTGATTGGACACCAGCAACACAAAACTTTACTACCGTAAATGCTCTTAAATTAGATGGTTACACTCCTTCTAAATCTTCAGTTGAGAAAACGAATGTAACTGCGACAGATAAAGATGCTACTGAAACCATTATCTATCGTACAGGTGTGACAGTTGTCGATCCGAAAGATCCAGATAACAATCCAGACACACCAACTCCAGATACACCTGTAACTCCAGACACGCCAGTACCAAACGATCCAAAAGGTCGTACCTATGGTGAACTTGGCTTGGTTGAAGAAGTTACCTTGACAGTTAACCATGTCTATGCTGACGGTACACCAGTTCTAGGTGCAGATGGCAAACCAGTTGTTTCAGAAGAAACCTTAACATTTACTCGTACTGTACAAGTAGATACAGTGACAGGTGATATCATTGCGGATACATACTCAGCATGGGCGCCAGCAACACAAGACTTCACAACTGTAAATGCCCTTACCTTGGATGGTTACACTGCTTCTAAATCTTCAGTTGAGAAAACGAATGTAACTGCGACAGATAAAGATACTGTTGAAACAATTATCTATCGTACAGGTGTGTCAGTTGTCGATCCGAAAGATCCAGACAACAACCCAGACACCCCAACTCCAACTGATCCAGTTAAACCAACTGATCCAGTACCAAACGATCCTAAGGGTCGTACCTATGGTGAACTTGGCTTGGTTGAAGAAGTTACCTTGACAGTTAACCATGTCTACGCAGATGGCACACCAGTTCTTGATGCTGACGGCAAACCAGTTGTTTCAGAAGAAACCTTGACATTTACTCGCACAGTTCAAATTGATGCAGTAACAGGTGACATCATTGCGGATACATACTCAGCATGGGCACCAGCAACACAAGACTTCACAACTGTAAATGCCCTTACTTTGGATAAATTTACACCATCAACTGATAAAGTTGAGAAGACTGGTATTACAGCAACTGACAAGGATATTACTGCAACAATTGTTTACCGTGATAATGTTGATGTAGTTGATCCGAAAGATCCAGTAACTCCTGACACACCAGTACCAAATGATCCAAAAGGCCGTACATTTGGCGAACTTGGCTTGATTGAAGAAGTGACTCGTAAAGTAGTTCACCTCTACGCTGACGGCTCACCAGTTCTTGATGCGGATGGTAAACCAGTTGTTACTGAAGAAACCTTGACATTCACACGTACTGTTCAAATCGATGCGGTAACAGGTGATATTATTGCCAATACTTACACAGATTGGACACCAGCAACTCAAACATTCGCAGAAGTCTCAGCCTTGACTAAGGACGATGTAGCGAAACTTGAAAACTACAAGCCATCTGTAGAAAAAGTTGATGCAGTCACAGTAAAAGCTACTGATGCAGATTTGTTTGATACGATTGTTTACCGTACAACTTCAACAACTATTACAACACCTACAGATCCAACTACTCCTGTAGATCCAAATACACCAGTACCAAACGATCCAAAAGGTCGCACATACGGTGAGCTTGGCCTTATCGAAGAAGTAACTCGTACTATCCATTATGTGTATACTGATGGATCAGAAGCTGCTAAAGATGTTGTTGAAAAAGTAACATTTGTACGTTCAGTCCAAATCGATGCTGTAACTGGTGATATCATCGCTGACAGCTACACACCTTGGACAAGTTCAGATGATACATTTGATAAAGTTACATCTCCAGAAATCGCAGGATTCACACCTTCAGCTACTGAAGTTGGAGAGAATAAAGTAACTGCGACATCAGCTGATATTGTTGAAACAGTTATCTATGTTGATCCAACAGAAGGTTCTCAAGTTGCTGTAACTCACTTTGTTGACGAAGATGGTAACGGTGTTGATGTTTCTACTGTTGAAGCAGGCGAAGAAGGTACACCACTTACTAAGAAAGATGAAATTCTTGCTAAGATCAAGGAACTTGAAGCTAAAGGATATGAAGTTGTATCAAACAACTATCCAGCCTTCGACAATGATGCAACAAATGATGTCTTTGACACTGTTCTTGATGGTTCTGAAATCAGTCAGGTTTACCAAGTAGTTGTTCGTCCAGCTGTTATCCCTGTTAACCCAGAGGATCCAGACAACAACCCTAATACACCAGATACTCCTGCTAAACCAGATGATAAAGTTCCTGGTGATCCAGAAGGCCGTACTTACGCTGATTTAGGCTTGATCGAAAGTGTAACTCGTACAATCACTTACTATTACAATAATGGTGAACCAGTTCTTGAAAATGGCCAACCTAAAGTTGTAACTCAAACAGTAAACTTCTACCGTACTGCTCAAATCAATAAAGTAACAGGTGAAGTGACTATTACTTCTGATTGGACAGCCCCACAAACACTTGTGGCAGTTGACTCACCAGTAATTGCTAAGTTCCTTGCGGACAAGGCAACAGTAGGTGAAGAAACAGTTGCTTACAACGCGGCTGACTTGACTGAAAAAGTTGTTTACAGCCCACTTGGTTCATGGGTACCACAATTGCCAACAGGTGAGAAACCGGTTGATCCATCAACAAACACACCAGTTGATCCAATCGTTTACCCTAACGATCCGAACGATCCAACCAAACCAGGTACTGAAACACCAACTGTACCGTACATCCCAGGTCACACGCCAGTTGATCCAACCGATCCAACTAAGCCATTGACACCAGTTGATCCAGAAGATCCAACTAAGGGTTACGTCGTACCACCAGTACCATCTACCCCAGGTGAAGACACACCAATCACTTACGTACCAAACGTTCCTGCAAATCCAGAGGATCCAGATGGTGATCCAAATACTCCACCAGCTAACCCAGATGATAAAGTTCCTAACGATCCTAAAGATCGTACATACGGTGAACTTGGCTTGATTGAAAATGTAACTCGTACAATCACTTACGTTTACGAAGATGGCACACCTGTATTGGTAGATGGATCAGGTAATGTATTACCGAAAGATTCTACAACAGGTACACCTAAAGTTGCGACACAAACAGTGAACTTCTACCGTACAGCCTTGATTGATGGTGTAACAGGCGATGTTATCAAGTATGGTGAGTGGACAGCACCACAAACACTTGAGGAAGTTGTTTCACCAGTAGTTAAAGGCTTCGTAGCTGACAAGGCAACTGTAGCATCAACAACTGTTGCACATGACGCAGCTGATTCTACAGAAAAAGTTGTTTACAGCCCACTTGGTTCATGGGTACCACAATTGCCAACAGGTGAGAAACCAGTTGATCCATCAACAAACACACCAGTTGACCCAATCGTTTACCCTAACGATCCAAACGATCCAACCAAACCAGGTACTGAAACACCAACAGTTCCGTACATCCCAGGTCACACGCCAGTTGATCCAACCGATCCAACTAAGCCATTGACACCAGTTGATCCAGAAGATCCAACTAAGGGTTATGTTGTACCACCAGTACCTTCAAAACCAGGTGAAGATACACCAATCACATACGTACCAAACATCCCAGCTGTTCCAGCAGATCCAGATAACGATCCTAAGACACCACCTGCTAAGCCAGACGATAAGGTGCCAAATGATCCTAAGGATCGCACATATGGTGAGCTTGGCTTGATTGAGGAAGTAACTCGTACAATCACTTACGTTTACGAAGATGGTACGCCAGTTCGTAACGAAGATGGTACACCAAAAGTTACAACTCAAACAGTAACCTTCTACCGTACAGCCTTGATTGATGGTGTAACAGGCGAAGTCATCAAGTATGGTGAGTGGACAGCACCACAAACACTTGAGGAAGTAGTATCACCGATTGTTGAAGGCTATGTAGCTGACAAGTCATCAGTAGCATCAACGACTGTTGCTCATGATGCAGCAGACGCAACTGAAAAAGTTGTTTACAGCAAGCTCGGTTCATACGTTCCAGTTATTCCAGATGGAACTACACCAAGCACTCCAGCTACACCAACACCATATCCAAACGATCCAACCGATCCAACTAAGCCAGGTACTCCAGGCAATACAAAACCAGGTACAGATGTTCCAACAATTCCACATGTACCAGGTCATGTACCAGTTGATCCAAATGGCAACCCATTGAAACCTATTGATCCGAACGATCCAACCAAGGGTTATGAAGTACCACCAGTACCATCTAAACCAGGAACAGATACACCAATCAACTATGTACCAGAAGAATCTAAAGTAGTTGTACGCTACGTAGATGAAAAAGGTAACGATTTGGTACCATCTGAAAATATTCCAGGTAAAGTTGGCGATGACTACACAACAAGTGGTAAAGTTATCAACGGATATATCCTTGAAAAAGTAGAAGGAAACCCAAGTGGTAAGATTCCATCAGGTGGAACAACCGTTACTTATGTTTATAAGAAAATTGGTTCATTCGTTCCAGTTATTCCAGATGGAACTACACCAAGCACTCCAGCTACACCAACACCATATCCAAACGATCCAACAGATCCAACTAAGCCAGGTACTCCAGGTAATACAAAACCAGGTACAGATGTTCCAACAATTCCACATGTACCAGGTCATGTACCAGTTGATCCAAATGGCAACCCATTGAAACCTATTGATCCGAACGATCCAACCAAGGGTTATGAAGTACCACCAGTACCATCTAACCCAGGAACAGATACACCAATCAACTATGTACCAGAAGAATCTAAAGTAGTTGTACGCTACGTAGATGAAAAAGGTAACGATTTGGTACCATCTGAAAACATTCCAGGTAAAGTTGGCGATGACTACACAACAAGTGGCAAAGTTATCAACGGATATATCCTTGAAAAAGTAGAAGGAAATCCAAGTGGTAAGATCCCATCAGGTGGAACAACCGTTACTTATGTTTATAAGAAACTCGGTTCATGGGTACCAAATATCCCAGGTCAGCCAACAGATCCAATCGTTTACCCTAACGATCCAACGGATCCAAGCAAACCAGGTACAGATGTTCCAACAATTCCACATGTACCAGGATATGTACCAGTAGATCCAAATGGCAACCCATTGAAACCACTTGATCCGAACGATCCAACTAAGGGTTACATTGCACCTCCGGTGCCATCAAACCCAGGTACAGACACACCAATTAACTATGTACCAGTTACACCTACGACTCCAACAACCCCAACTGAGCCGGTATCGCCAACTCCAGAGAAACCAGTAACTCCTGAAGAGCCAGCGAAACCAACTCCTCCAGCACAACCAGTAACTCCAGCTAAACCAGCGGTAGTTGAAAAAGTAGCTAGTCCAGCTCAAGCACAATTGCCAAACACTGGTGAAGATTCATCAGCGGTTGCAGGTATGATTGGTGCAACAATGTTGCTCGGTTCATTTGCTCTTACAGCAAAACGTCGTCGTAAGGAAGACTAATTTGGTGAAAGTTATTTGATGACTATCTAGGAATGTAGATTTACTAGTAGTTATTCAGAAATAACAAAATAAAGGTCCTATAATCTCAGAAAGTAAGTCTTTCTATGGAGATTATAGGGCCTTTTTCTTTTTTTATGCTATACTATATATAGAAGGTTTTTCATTTTATTTCGAATTAAATAAGTAGAACCAAAGAATATCTGGTTCTAACAGAAAGAAATCAAATGAAAAGGATGTGGTAGTTTGAGACATACCCTACTAAGACCGACACAAGACATGGTTGCCAAGAAAATTTTTCAAAACCTGGAAGTGACCAAGGCTTTCATTTCAGATATTTTGGACTTGCCTGTTTTAGAAGTTGAACTTTTGGATGGCCATCAGATTCGTCTCCCAAATGATAATCTTCCCAAGGGTTTTTATACAGTAACGGATATTCTGGTTAAATTGGACGACGGTACTCAGGTCATCATTGAAATCCAGATAGCTAAGCAAAAGACTTTTGTCAATCGGCTTTGGGCTTATATTTGTACGCAGGTACATGACAACATTGAAAAGGTTCGTAAGGAATACGGTCAGACCCATTTCACACATGAGAGGATTTATCCTGTTTACGGTATTGCTCTCTTGGAGAAAAATTATTTCGAAGACGCTAAGCCCTTCCACGTGTTTAGCCTGCGTGAGGAAGAATCAAATAAAGAGCTGACAGTCAGACCAAAAAACAGCTCCAAGAATCACAGCCTCTTGAAAATGGCTTTTCTGGAGTTAGAAAAATACCAGCCCGAAACCATTTCCGACTACGATGTCAAAAAATGGTTTGAGTTTTTCGGCAATCGCAACTTTACTATTCAGCCCGATCAGATTATTTCCCAGGCTGAACATGCCCTAGATTTTACAACCTGGACCAAGGAGGAACAAGATATGTGGGATAAGCAATTGGATAGCCTTGAGGTTAGTTATGCTACATTGGTGACTGCAAAGGAAGAAGGATTTGAAGAAGGATTTGAGAAAGGTCGTGAAGAAGGTCGTGAAGCAACATACCTTCAGCTTGTTCGCCGCTTGGTAGAGAAAGGTATGACCGACAACGAAATTGTTGAGCTAACTGATTTACCCCTCTCAACGATTATTGAACTTCGGCAACAATCAATGGTCTGAAAATATATCAATCACCATTTGTAATGACATTAAGATATAGAGAAATTACCTCATCTTAATAGCTTTTACAACCTGGACCAAGGAGGAACAAGACATGTGGGATAAGCAAATCGATAGCCTTGAAGTCAGCTATGCTACACTGATAACTGCAATGGAAGAAGGATTTGAAGAAGGATTTGAGAAAGGTCGTGAAGAAAATCAAATCACCTCTGCCCGTAATTTTTTGAAGTCTGGTTTTCCAGCGGATGTAATAGCTGAAAATCTAAACCTCCCTCTCGAGCGAGTTCTCCAACTTCAAAGTGAGTTAACAGCAAATTCATAGTCCTATTTCTAATACCAATTTGTTAAAGAAATGTCACACAAAAAAGGAGGTTTTAGAGGATTAGAGATATGGGACAAAAAATAAGGTAGCATGTAAATAGAAAAAGGTTCCAGAGTCGACAGGACTTTGGAGCCTTTTCAAAATATTGTGTGATTGGGCGGTTACTTATGTTTTATTACCAATTGGTCTTGAAAAGAAGGTATAAAAAATATGAAGCGCCAATCATGGTAAGTACAAGACCAGTTGGAATACCTGTACCAACCAAGAAGGAACGGGCGACCATGTCAGCAAGAACCATCAGGATACTTCCAATCAGAAAGGAAGTGGGTAGGCTGTCTTGATGTTGTTTACCGACTACTTGTTTGGCCAAATGACCAGCCAGTAGGCCGACAAAGGCAGTATTGCCAACCAGTAGGGAACTAAGACTGGCTAGGCTTGTTGCTATTAAAATGACCATCAGGCTTTCTTTCTGCCGATCTAGACCTAACCCAGTTCCCAGGCTGGGTTCTAATTGCAAAATATTTAGCCTTGAGAAACGGATGAAGCTCAGCAAGCAGAGGACAAGCAGGGCAGGACCTACTAGGCTGATGGTTTGCCAGTCATCTCCGACATATCTCCCCGTTAACCAACCGATAATGTTTTCCAACTTGTAGCGGTCAAATCGGACCATGAGGCTAATCATACTGCTGGAAAACAGGCTAGCCAGACCAACACCAGTTAGGACCAGTCGCGTCGGTTCTATCCCTCGGTCCTTTTTATAAGCCAGCAAATAGACCAAGCCAGTTGCTAGAAATCCCCCTGTAAGAGCCAGAACTGGCTGTGAAAGTGGAAAAGTTACGTTCCATGTCAGTGCAAGCGTCAGCAAGAGTCCTGCCCCCGCATTGACACCCAATATGCCAGAATCTGCAAAGGCATTACGAGTCAGGGTCTGAAAGAGATGTCCACTAACTGCCAGAGCACCACCAGCTAGAATGGAAACCAAAAGACGAGGCAGGCGGATTTTCCAAAAAATTAACTGGGTCGCTGTATTTGCTTGTCCGCTTAAGGTTGCGAATAAATCTGTAAGCCCAAGTTTACTGTAGCCTACTATTAGGGAGAGCAAGGAAAGGGCGATCAGAAGAAGTAAAAGTAAGAGTAGAATGTCCTTTTTCTTCATGCTTGAAATTCCCCCTTTCGAATGAGCCAGAGAAAGATTGGAAGTCCGACAAAGCTAATCAAACTGCTCAAGGGAGTTTCATAAGGTGGATGGAGAGTTCGACTAATCAAATCAAGCCAAACAAGAAAACCAGCTCCAGCCAAGGATGAGAATGGTAAGATATAACGGTAATCTTTTGGAAGCATGGAAGTCAAGAGGTTGGGGATAATAAGTCCGATAAAGGATAGGGAACCAACTAGGGCGACAGAAGAAGCTGACAAGAGAACAACGATAGCTAGGAAAAAAATGGTCATCTTGTTAGTGTCTTGCCCCAAGGCAGTTGCAACTGTATCGTCCAGACTTAAAATAGTTAAGGAGTGGGCAAAAACTTGTGCAAATAGCAGACCTAGAAAAATGAGTGGAGCTACCCACAAAAGATTGTTCCAGCTAATGCTAGTCAAACTACCAGCTTCAAGACCAACAATGTGGTTAGACAAATCATATAATAGAGCTATTCCCTGTCCCAAGGCCTGTACAAGAGCAGTCACCATGACACCTGCTAAGATCAGTCTGAGTGGACCTTTAGAATGCTTTTTTTCTTGGCTGAGAAAGATGACCAAACTAGCCGAGCAAGCAGCTCCCAGTAAACAGGCAAGAATGCTGAAGAGTTCAGAAGAGTGGGGCCAGAAGACCATTTTCAAAATCAGAAAGAGCCCAGCTCCAGCAGGAATACCCAGTAGCCCAGGGTCTGCCAAGCGATTGCGTGTCACGGCCTGCATGATAGTTCCAGAGGTTGCAAGGCTTGCCCCAACCAACCCTGCCGCTAAAATCCGAGGTAGGCGCAAATCAATAAGGACATCTTGAAGATCTGACTGATGAATGGGATTTTTTAAGACAGAGAGGATTTGGTCATGAGAGTAAGAAATTGCTCCCAAACGAAATCCCCAGTAAGAACCCAGCAAGAGAAGAAAGAGCAGGAGGAAAAAAAGAGGGATAGGCGACAGGCTAACCTTGACGTTAGCTGTAACCCCTTCCCCATTTTTTCTCTCCGAGTGTTTCAAAAACATAGAGAATCAATCCTTATTTTGTGATAGCTGCCTTGAGCACTGTTAGCTGATACTCAAGTGAAATTGGGTCATTGAAGTAGAAGGCCTTGCTATCTACCTTGATGACACGATTATTTTGAACTGCTGGGAGGTTCTTCCACACATCACTATTTAAGAGACTAGCTGCGACACTTTCGTCTTCAACAGCTAGAATGACGTAATCTCCAGCATAGTCTGGTAGAACTTCCTGTGACACAGCAAGGAAACCTGGACCAAAGACTTCAT
Source organism: Streptococcus suis (assembly GCF_002964045.1). Taxonomy (GTDB): domain Bacteria; phylum Bacillota; class Bacilli; order Lactobacillales; family Streptococcaceae; genus Streptococcus; species Streptococcus suis_U. Next base: position 43,501 of record NZ_POPB01000383.1, read on the forward strand.
CCTTGACTTTTTGAGGAGCTGCAAAATTTAGTTCTTGGTAAATAATCTCTCCCCCACGTCCCCAGTTGTTACCGAAGAGGTAGAGGTCTTGACCAAGGTAGCCCATAATGGTAAAGGTTGCATCGTCTCCCGTCTTAGCCTTAATTTCCTTGTTTGCACTTGCAATAGTTTCTTTCCAAGTGGTTTGCCATTCTTCAACTGTAGCTTCTTGACCAAAAATTTGACCAAAGACAGTCAAGGTTTCAGTATAGGTATGCTTGCCATATTCAAGTGTGATGGTAGGAGCAATCTCAGCAAGCTGTTCGATTTTTTCATCTGTCGAACCAGTCACGATAAGGTCAGGTTCCAGCGCAGCGATGGCTTCCAAATCTTCGCTAGTAACAGCAGTAGCCCCGCTTAATTTATCAGCAAAGGCAGGATTTTCCAAGTCGTAAGTAGTCGCACCGACCACATCAAAGCCCAGCTGCAACAGATAACCAGTGTTGGCAAAGTTGAGGCTGACCACCTTTTTAGGCTGAGCAGGAATGTCGCCAAAGTAGGCAACTCCTTCAATAGCAGGCATGCTTGAAAGAGCTGTTTGGCTATCCTTTTGGGAAATAGCAGAGCAGGCAGTCAAGGCGATGACTGACAAAACAAGACTGAGAGACAATAGAAACTTTTTCATAAAAACTCCTTTATGTTTATCTATCATTGTGTGCGAGTGTAGGTGGCTAGAATGGGATAACCATAGTGACTGGCTGGTAGAATTTCTGCTTCAATGTCAAAGATTTGTCGCAGATGCTCAACAGTGATAACCTCGTCTACGCTTCCTTTATGAAGGACCTGTCCACCTTTCATGGCTATGAGGCAATCAGAGAAGCGGGTGGCATGGTTGATGTCATGCAAGACCATGACAATGGTTTTGCCGTTTTCTTGATTGAGTTTCCTCAGTAACTGCAAGACTTCTAGTTGATGCTGCATATCCAGATAGGTTGTTGGTTCATCTAAAAAGATGGTGTCCGTATCTTGTGCCAAGGCCATAGCTATCCAAACCCGTTGCCGTTGTCCTCCTGATAGGGATTGGACAGATGCTTGTGCGAATTCCATGGTTTGGGTCACTTCCAAAGCCCAGTCAATTTTTTCTCTATCGAGGTTTGTTAATCTACCAAAGGCATTTTGATGTGGAAAGCGGCCATAAGAAACCAAATCATAGACTCGAATCCTGTCCAAACTTTCCTGTACCTGTGGCAGTAGGGCCAACTGTTGGGCAATTTCCTTTGTCGGTATTTGTTGCATGTCTTTTCCGTCTAAATAGACTGCTCCCCTATCAGCTGGTAAAATGCGGCTGAGACTTTTTAAGAGAGTTGACTTTCCACATCCATTTGCACCAATGATACTGGTGATTTTGCCGGTTGGGAAGTCAATAGATAGGTCAGACAGTATTTTTTTTTGCCCATAAGAAACGGCCAAATCCTTGGCTGAAATGGTTGCCATACGCCCTCCTTTACTCACATAGATGTCCATTATATCATAGTTTTTGGGATTAACAAAGAGTTTTCTGACAATTTTAATTTAATAAGAATGGTTATAAAAAATCCCTATCATAAGGACAAGGATTCTCATTATAGATAATGTTTAGCTACTTCCAAATCTCCGTCATAGGCGGCCTTTTCACCATTGACAATCTGGTAGGCATCAGCTCCCTTGCCTGCGATGATGACGGCATCTTGAGAAGTAGCAGTTTGGCTCATGGCTGTGCGGATAGCTTCTTCTCGGTCCAAGATGAACTCACTTGGTCGGGTCATGTGGGCACGGATTTGTTCAGCGATAGCAGCTGGATCTTCACGGTTGGGGTCATCAGCTGTCAGAATCACCTCAACCTGCGGATAGTCATTGAGCAGCAGACCGAAGTCCTTGCGGCGACTTTCTCCCTTGTTGCCAGGAGCTCCCAGAATCAAGATGACCTTGCCTGTCTGGTGTTCCAAGACGACATCAATTAGCTTCTTGACACTGTCGCCGTTGTGGGCATAATCCACGAAGACCTTGGCTCCGTTCTGCTGGGTCAGGACTTCCATACGGCCAGGGACATTGGTTTGGGCGATTCCTGTGTGAATATCTTCCAAACTTGCACCCAAGCGAAGACAGGCTAGCCCAGCTGCGATGGCATTTTCTTGGTTGAAGCCACCGATGAGCTGGATGTCGTAATGGCCAGCCAATTTGCCAGTCGCTGTGAAGTCAAAACCTGCTGACTGACTAATCTGGTTTTCAGAAGTCGGCCCGTAAAAGTCATGGTCTTTAGAGATGACTTGGTCTTTCACCACTTGAAAATGGTCCATGCCAGCATTGACAATAACTGCTCTGCTATTGTCCATCAAAAGACGCTTGTGATAGAAATAGTCCTCAAAAGTCGGATGCTCAATGGGGCCGATGTGGTCGGGGCTGATGTTGAGGAAGACGCCGACGTCAAAGGTCAGCCCGTAAACTCGCTTGACCAAGTAAGCCTGGCTGGACACCTCCATAATCAAGTGGGTCATGCCGTTTTGGACCGCCTCCGCCATCATGGCAAAGAGGTCCAGGCTTTCAGGCGTGGTCAGGGTGGACTTGAAGAAGGTCTTGCCGTCCAGCGTGGTGTTCATGGTCGAAAGCATGGCAGGCTTGTGGCTCTGTTTGAGAATGTTAAAAGCAAAATAAGCCGCCGTTGTCTTACCCTTGGTGCCGGTGAAGGCCAGGAGTTTGAGCTGTTTCTGGGGATGACCATGAAAATCCATAGCAATCAGGCTCATAGCCTGCTTGATGTCGTGGACAATGATAGCAGGAATACCGACTTCATAGTCGATTTCAGACACGTAAAAAGCCAGCCCAGCCTCGATAGCTTTTTCTAAAAATTCCTTCTTAAAGGCCAAACCCTTGGCAAAAAAGAGTGTCGTTGGGCTAACAGTCCGGCTGTCATAGCTGAGAGCGTCAAACTGGACATCCGTCCAAGTGCTGTCAGTCTGATTATTCTGTTTGATATGGCGGAAGTTGTCATCCGCTTTTAAGATGTCTAATACTTGTTCAATTTTTATCATGCTTCTATTGTAAACCTATCTAGTGGTTTTTACAAGTCGGGACTTTGTATCGTCATTTAGACAATATGTAAAGACCCCCAGTTGAGAATTCGTGGATTTACCTGTACACTAGAATAAAAAAACAATCAACTTCTAACAGGAATTATCACACTCAATTGGAGGTCTTATA
>NZ_POPB01000384.1 GCF_002964045.1 Streptococcus suis
TGGTCATAGTGCAGTACCTTATCCAAGATTATTTCCATTACTTCATGGTTGATAGATTGGAAAAATGTGACTTCCACCTTTCCGAGGCGAATTTTCATCAGAATATCGTTTCTACCTTTCTTCTCAAAGTGTCTAGTTTTGGGAACAGTCAATGGGACGATGGGCTGTGACATAATAAATCCTCCAGTTATGTTTTTTATAACAGTATACAGGAGGAGGGAGTGATTAGATAGATACCTTGTTATTGGGCGGTTACAATGGGACGATGGGCTGTGACATAATAAATCCTCCAGTTTTGTTTTTCTAACAGTATACTGGAGGAGGGAGTGAGTAGATAGATACCTTGTTATTGAGGCTGGGCAAAAACTAGCCAATAACTAAAAAAATACACAGACAGATTGAGCTGCTTCAGATGAAATCCAGCCGAACTGTCTGTGTTTTTCTTTCTGTTTCTACTCTCTTGG
>NZ_POPB01000385.1 GCF_002964045.1 Streptococcus suis
TGAAAACTTTAAAAAACGGATTTTGATTGCTTTGAACATAAAGAAAGAGAGAACGAATTTCGTCCTCTCTAGGTGTTAGCTTTTCATCTACCCACTACAGTTGACAAAGAGCCTGTTTTCTTATAGGAAAACGGGGATAATATAGAACTTCAAACAGACATAGAAAACGCTTTATGGTATAATAGAACTATGACTTTATTAAAGGAGAATAAGATGTCACAACTTTCAGTAAACGCAATTCGTTTCCTTGGTATCGATGCCATTGAAAAATCAAAATCTGGCCACCCAGGTATTGTTATGGGGGCAGCACCAATGGCTTACAGCCTCTTTACCAAGGAGCTCCGCATTAATCCAGCACAACCAAACTGGATCAACCGCGACCGCTTTATCTTGTCAGCAGGACACGGTTCTATGTTGCTTTACGGACTGCTCCACCTTTCAGGCTTTGAAGATGTGAGCATGGACGAAATCAAGAACTTCCGTCAGTGGGGTTCAAAAACACCAGGTCACCCAGAGTACGGTCATACAGCAGGTGTAGATGCGACTACTGGCCCTCTTGGACAAGGGATCTCAACTGCGACAGGTTTTGCCCAAGCAGAGCGTTTCCTTGCAGCTAAATATAACCGCGATGGTTTCCCAATCTTTGACCACTATACTTACGTAATCTGTGGGGATGGCGACTTGATGGAAGGTGTGTCTGGAGAAGCTGCGTCTTATGCAGGCTTGCAAAAACTAGACAAACTGATTGTATTGTACGATTCAAATGACATCAACTTGGACGGTGAAACCAAGGATGCCTTTACAGAAAACGTTCGTGCCCGTTACGATGCCTACGGTTGGTATACAGATTTGGTAACAGATGGTACCGATGTAGATGCCATCTTTGCGGCTATTGAAAAAGCTAAAGCAGCTGGCAAACCGTCCTTGATCGAGGTTAAGACTGTGATTGGTCACGGTTCACCAAACAAGGCAGGAAGCAATGTAGCCCACGGTGCGCCACTTGGTCCAGAAGAAACAGAAGCAACTCGCAAAGCACTTGACTGGAACTATGCACCATTTGAAATCCCAGCAGAAGTGTATGCGGACTTCGAAGCTAATGTAGCAGACCGCGGTGCCGCAGCCTACGATGCTTGGGTGAAATTAGTAGAAGACTACAAAGTAGCTCATCCAGAATTAGCAGCTGAAGTAACAGCTATCTTGGAGGGGCGTGATGTAGTTGAAATCAAGCCAGAAGACTTCCCAGTTTATGAAAATGGCTTCTCACAAGCAACTCGTAACTCATCACAAGATGCCCTTAATGCAGCGGCTAAGGTCTTGCCAACCTTCCTCGGTGGTTCAGCTGACTTGGCTCACTCAAACATGACCTATATCAAGGAAGACGGTTTGCAAGATTCAGTAAATCCACTCAACCGCAATATTCAGTTCGGTGTGCGTGAATTTGCCATGGGAACTATCTTGAACGGTATGGCAGCTCACGGCGGACTTCGTGTCTATGGTGGTACCTTCTTCGTCTTCTCAGACTATGTCAAAGCAGCGGTTCGTTTGTCAGCCCTTCAAGGTCTTCCTGTTACTTACGTCTTCACTCACGATTCAATCGCGGTTGGTGAAGATGGTCCAACTCACGAGCCAATCGAGCACTTGGCAGGACTTCGTGCTATGCCAAACCTCAATGTCTTCCGTCCAGCAGATGCGCGTGAAACACAGGCTGCATGGTATTTGTCATTGACCAGCAAGTCTACACCGTCAGCTCTTGTCCTGACTCGTCAAAACTTGACAGTTGAAGAAGGAACCGACTTTAACAAGGTTGCCAAAGGTGCCTATGTGGTTTACGAAGCAGCAGGTTTTGACACCATCATTCTTGCGTCTGGTTCAGAGGTTAACTTGGCTGTCAAAGCTGCCAAAGAACTAGAAGCAGCAGGAACTAAGGTTCGTGTGGTTTCTGTACCATCAACTGAGCTATTTGATGCCCAAGATGCAGCTTATAAGGAAGAAATCCTTCCGAATGCTATCCGTCGTCGTCTGGCCATTGAAATGGGTGCGACTCAAGGTTGGTACAAGTATGTCGGCCTTGACGGTAAAGTTCTCGGTATCGACACATTTGGTGCATCAGCTCCAGCCCAAACAGTTATTGACAACTACGGCTTCACAGTAGAAAACGTAGTGAAATTGGTTGGCGAATTGTAATAATCAGTGAAGAAACAGCCTCTCGGGGCTGTTTTTTGCTATAATAGACCTATGAATTACACACAAGAAGAAAAAGAATATTTTATGAAACAAGCCTTGGCAGAGGCTGAAAAATCACTGGACAAGGAAGAAATTCCTATCGGCTGTGTCATTGTTAAGGATGGACAGATTATTGGCCGTGGGCACAATGCTCGCGAGGAACTCAATCAGGCTATCATGCATGCCGAAGTCATGGCCATCCAAGAAGCCAATCGAGTGGAAGGGAGTTGGCGACTGCTGGATACGACCCTCTTTGTCACCATTGAACCCTGTGTCATGTGTAGTGGTGCCATTGGACTGGCCCGTATTCCCCAGGTGGTCTATGGGGCTGCCAACCAAAAATTTGGAGCGGCGGGCAGTCTCTATGATATTTTGACAGATCAGCGGCTCAATCACCGTGTAGAGGTTGAAACGGGGGTCTTGGAAGAGGCTTGTGCCCAGATTATGCAAGATTTTTTCAGACAGAGAAGAGAAAAGCAAAAAGCTGAGAAAGAAGCTTTGAAGGTGCAAGAGGAAGCCGCTTCGGATAGCTAGTTTGTACTCCAAACTTGCACTTTCATCAATTTGTGTTATAATAATAAACGGAGCAACATTCGTGCGTGAAGCGGGTCAGGGGAGGAATCCAGCAGCCCTAAGCGAAGTCGGGTGTGTGCTCTTTTTGCATATAATCTAAAAACCCTTTGAAATCAAGCTTTCAGAGGGTTTTCTTTGGCTTATTTTTAGAAATAGGGTAGCTAGCCTATCTCAGTCTAGGGACTGATTTTGTTGGTTTTCTATTGATTTATAGGTAAAAAGTAGTAAAATAGATTTCCTCTTAAGAAAACTTTTTGTTAGCTCTGCTATTCTACTGAAGAAAAAGGAGGAAGGCCTATGTTTATATTTGCTTTTCCAGGTATGGGTAAAACGACACTTGCCAAGCAATCTTCACAAATAGTCGACTTAGAAATGTCGGATATAAAATATGATAATTCCAGTGTTCGACATTTAAATAAAGAAGAAAGAAAATCAACTCCACGTCCGATTAAAGATAAGAATTATAAAAAGATCTATGTAGATAAAGCTTATGCCTTGCACGAGGAAGGCAAGACTGTCCTTGTCGCCATGAATTTTTTACTGAGAATGCTGCTTGCCATGCTTGTGCGCGGTGCTGTCCCATTTCATATCTACATTCCCCACCCATCATTAAAAGAAGAATACCGACAACGCTATATTCAGAGAGGGAATAATAGCAAATTTATTTTTGAAGTGATGACAATCTGGTATGTGAGCCTGGTCCCACTATATTTATTGTCAAAAATACTGCCGAATATGATAACAGTGACACAGTCGGGTCAAGTCTTAGCAGACTATAAAACTCCTTATCACGACCCTGTGTTTGTGAAAAATAAACAAGTTACGCAAACCATTTCATGAAAATAATTGAAAATTGATAAATCCCTTGAAAAAATCATGATAAAGCGTTATCATATTATGGTACATAAATGGAGGAATGACATGACACATATTACATTCGATTATTCAAAAGTCTTGGGCCAATTCGTTGGTGCACAAGAAGTTGACTACATGCAACCACAAGTTACCCTTGCAGACCAAATGCTCCGTCAAGGAACAGGACCTGGTAGTGACTTTATCGGCTGGTTGGATTTGCCAGAAAACTATGACAAAGAAGAATTTGCTCGTATCAAGGAAGCTGCTGCTAAAATCCAAAATGAAAGTGAAGTTTTGGTAGTTATCGGTATCGGTGGTTCTTACCTCGGTGCTAAAGCAGCCATTGATTTCTTGAGCAACTCATTTGTTAACTTGCAAACTCGTGAAGAGCGTAAAGCTCCACAAATCCTTTATGCTGGAAACTCTATCTCATCAAGCTACCTTGCTGACTTGGTGGACTACGTTGCTGACAAGGACTTCTCAGTAAACGTGATTTCTAAATCAGGTACAACAACTGAGCCGGCTATTGCTTTCCGCGTCTTCAAAGAATTGCTTGTGAAGAAATACGGTCAAGAAGAAGCCAACAAGCGTATCTATGCGACAACTGACAAGGCAAAAGGTGCAGTTAAGGTTGAAGCGGACGCAAATGGTTGGGAAACCTTTGTAGTTCCAGATGATGTTGGTGGCCGTTTCTCAGTCTTGACTGCAGTTGGTCTTTTGCCAATCGCGGCAGCTGGTGCAGACATTGATGCCCTTATGGAAGGTGCAAACGCAGCCCGCAAGACCTACACATCAGATAAAATTGCCGAAAATGAGGCTTACCAATATGCTGCAGTGCGTAACATCCTTTACAGAAAAGGTTATGTAACAGAAATCTTGGCTAACTACGAGCCATCGCTTCAATACTTCAGCGAGTGGTGGAAACAATTGGCGGGCGAGTCAGAAGGTAAGGACCAAAAAGGTATCAACCCAACATCTGCTAACTTCTCAACAGACTTGCACTCACTTGGACAATTTATCCAAGAAGGAAACCGCAACATCTTTGAAACAGTGGTTCGTGTTGACAAACCAAGAAAAAATATCTTGATTCCTGAAATGGCAGAAGACCTTGACGGTCTTGGCTACTTGCAAGGCAAGGATGTTGACTTTGTAAACAAAAAAGCAACGGACGGTGTACTTCTTGCCCACACAGACGGCGGCGTACCAAACATGTTTGTGACCCTTCCACAACAAGATGAGTTCACACTTGGTTATACCTTCTACTTCTTCGAGTTGGCAATTGCGATTTCTGGTTACCTCAATGCGATTAACCCATTTGACCAACCAGGTGTAGAAGCTTACAAGAAAAATATGTTCGCTCTTCTTGGCAAACCAGGATTTGAAGAACTCGGTGCAGAATTGAACGCACGTTTGTAAGAAAATAAAACTGACCGGAAACGGCCAGTTTTTCTTTCCTTTGAATTTATGGTAGAATATTCTCTATGAAAAAAGAATTTTTTGTAGTAGGAGATGTTCATGGTAAGTTTGAACTCCTACTTGATATTTTAAAGAAATGGAACGAGAATCGACAACAGTTGATCTTCCTAGGTGATTTGATTGATCGCGGAGAAAATTCCAAAGCCTGTTTGGAGTTGGTCTGGAGCTTGGTGCGGGAAAAGGGGGCAATTTGTCTGACGGGTAACCACGAGCGAATGTTTCTAGCCTGGTTACGTGATCCGATTGACCGCTATGACCACTATCGGAGAAATGGTGGCGATACGACGATTAACTCCCTTCTTGGGCGACCCTTGGATGCGCCCGTTGATGGTCTAGTAGATGCCAATGCAGTGTTGGAACAATATGAGGACCTGATTGATTTCGTCAAATCTTGTCCCTATCATCTGGAAACGGAAGACTATATCTTTGTCCATGCTGGTGTGGACTTGACCTTACCAGACTGGCGCGAAACCAGCAATCATGATAAAGTCTGGCTTAGAACTCCTTTCCATGAGGCTGAAAATACCACAGGGAAGATGATTGTCTTTGGGCATACCCCTGTGTACAACCTTTATCAGACCAATCTCCGTATTAGTCAAATTTGGACCAATTCAGATGGGAAAATGGGGATTGATGGTGGAGCTGTTTACGGCGGAGTTTTACATGGGATTGTGCTGGATGATACAGGTCTAGTGCAAGATTACATCGTTGGAGCTGTCAATCCCAGAAAAGAAATTGAAGATTAAATAGGCTCTTTGTCAACTGTAGTGGGTAGACGAAAAGCTAACATCTAGAGAGGACGAAATTCGTTCTCTCATTTTTGATGTTTAAAGCAATATATATCTTGGTTTTAAAGTTCGTA
>NZ_POPB01000386.1 GCF_002964045.1 Streptococcus suis
CATGTTATTGGCAAGCATTCTGCCAGTATTCTTTATTTTTACTGGCGTTAAAGCTGACGATACTATTGATGTCGTATTTGACAATGCTTACGCCCCATTCGAGTTTAAAGACTCAGATCAAATTTATAAAGGATTAGATGTTGACATCATCAACGAAGTAGCCAAGCGCTCAGGTTGGACCATGAATCAAAGCTTCCCAGGATTTGATGCAGCTGTCAACGCTGTACAGGCTGGATCTGCGGACGCCCTGATGGCAGGTACAACTAT
>NZ_POPB01000387.1 GCF_002964045.1 Streptococcus suis
TGTGTTGGATCATTAGGGTAAACCGTTGGTGGAACTTCCACTGTACCTGTTGGTGGTTGTGGAATCCATGAACCAAGTTTCACATAAGTAACGACTTCTGTGATGTTTCCTGTTGTTTCTGTCGCAGCGACATTGGCAACAGTTGAATCAAGTTTTACCTTAGTACCGTTGTTGGTTGCTTCTTTTGCGATGTAACCCTCAACTGTTGGCAATGGATGCCCTTCCAGAGTCGCATCGCCACCTTTAGCTGTCCAGTCGGTCCAAGTCACTTCACCTGTTACATGGTTGATTTCACCTGTACGTTCGAAGATAACTGAATTGCTTGAGCCTGCAGCTACTTCTTTACCTGTAGCGTCCACATAGGTTACTGTACGAGTGATAGTACGTGTAACATCATCAACACCATTATCTGTTGGCCATTTTGGTCCATCTGGATTGTTCGGATCAATTGGCTCACCTGGTTTACCTGGTTGGTCTGGGGTGATTGGGGATACTTTTGGTGTCAATTCGAAGACGAAGTCTTGGGAATTGCCGTCGATGTTATCGAAGGTCCCTGTTGAGCTGTAGTTGTCTTTGTTCACTACGGTGTAGCCAAGGTTTTCAAATTCCTTAATCTTAGCAGCTGGATCAAAGCCAAACTCATCCCCTGTTTTACCATTGAGGGTTTCTGTGAATTTCACTGA
>NZ_POPB01000388.1 GCF_002964045.1 Streptococcus suis
GGCTCTATAATTTCTGTAGTGGGTAAGAACACCGTGGAAATTATGGAGCCTTTTTGAATATAGAAAAAAGGTCCCATATGACCTATAATGAAAAGCGACGAAACTCACATTAGAAAGGGTTCATATGGAACAACTAAATAGTATCACAAATTTTCTCAGAATTAAAGACAAAAATATCACTATCACCAATGAATATGACCTAGGAACTCACTTAGAACTCCACGGTCACTTGGATTACACAGCCCCTAAATGCCCTTCCTGCAAGGGACAAATGGTAAAATACGACTTCCAGAAAGCCTCTAAAATCCCCTACCTAGAAACTGCAGGCTACCCTCTACTTATCCGCCTCAGAAAGCGTCGCTTCAAGTGTAAAGATTGCGGAAAAATGGCTGTCGCTGAAACTCCTCTTGTTAAGAAAAACCACCAAATCGCTGTCGCTGTTAACCAGAAAATCGCTCAATTACTCATCGAAAATCAAGCAATGAAACATATTGCACACAGGCTATCCATCTCAACATCATCAGTTATGAGAAAACTCAATGAATTCAAGTTTGAAACGGATTGGAATACCTTACCTGAGGTGATGAGCTGGGACGAGTATGCCTTCAAGAAGGGGAAGATGAGCTTTATCGCACAAGATTTCAACTCCCTAAATGTCATTGCCATTCTGGACGGAAGAACACAAGCAACCATCCGAAACCACTTTCTACGCTATCCTAGAAAGGTTAGAAATCGGGTCAAAGTGATTACCATGGATATGTTTAGTCCCTATTATCAACTTGCTAAACAACTTTTTCCGAATGCAAAAATCGTACTCGACCGCTTTCATATTGTTCAACACCTTAGCCGTGCTATGAATCGTGTTCGTATTCAAATTATGAATCAATTCGACAGAAAATCGCAGGAATACCGTGCCTTGAAACGTTACTGGAAATTGATTCAACAGGATAGCCGTAAACTCAGCGATAAACGATTTTATCGCCCTATGTTTCGAATGCATTTGACCAACAAGGAAATACTGGAAAAACTCCTGTCTTTCTCCGAGGAACTACGGCAGCACTATGAACTCTATCAATTGCTCTTATTCCATTTCCAAGAGAAGAACTCAGACCATTTCTTTGACCTCATCGAACAGGAATTAGCCACTGTTAATCCTATTTTCCAGACGGTATTTAAGACATTTCTAAAGGATAAAGACAAGGTTTTGAATGCCATGGAATTGCCTTATTCCAACGCCAAACTGGAAGCTACCAATAATCTCATCAAAGTCATTAAGAGAAATGCCTTTGGTTTCAGGAACTTTGAAAACTTTAAAAAACGGATTTTGATTGCTTTGAACATAAAGAAAGAGAGAACGAATTTCGTCCTCTCTAGGTGTTAGCTTTTCATCTACCCACTACAGTTGACAAAGAGCC
>NZ_POPB01000389.1 GCF_002964045.1 Streptococcus suis
ACAGTTGGGGGTTACATCGCAAAAGAAGCAACCAACAACGGTACTAAGGTAGAACTTGATTCAACTGTTGCCAATGTCGCTGCGACAGAAACGACAGGAAACATCACAGAAGTCGTTACTTATGTGAAACTTGGTTCATGGATTCCACAACCACCAACAGGTACAGTGGAAGTTCCACCAACGGTTTACCCTAATGATCCAACACA
>NZ_POPB01000039.1 GCF_002964045.1 Streptococcus suis
CTGGTAAAGTAGGAAGTTTGTTTGGATTACCAATGGACTTGAAACCCTATAAAAAATGGCTTCTTGGCAGCTTTGCTTGCTTGACTGCAATTAGCTTAGGTATCTGTCTGTTTGCACCAAAATTAGGAAGTTTTGAACAAGAGAGCATGGTTAGCAATCTTTATCAAGCTCAGACCCAACTAAATACAACACGATCTGCTGCTGAAAATGCTAAAGCTACTAGTTTTGAAATTCAAAAAGGAGTTATCATCTTTGGCGATTCTGTTACTGT
>NZ_POPB01000390.1 GCF_002964045.1 Streptococcus suis
TTTTTCTCTTGGAAATGGAATAAGAGAAGTTGATAGAGTTCATAGTGCTGTCGTAGTTCCTCGGAGAAAGACAGGAGTTTTTCCAGTATTTCCTTGTTAGTCAAGTGCATTCGGAACATAGGGCGATAAAATCGTTTATCGCTGATTTTACGGCTATCTTGTTGTATCAATTTCCAGTAGCGTTTCAAGGCTCGGTATTCCTGCGATGTTCTGTCGAATTGATTCATAATTTGAATACGGATACGGTTCATAGCACGACTAAGGTGTTGAACAATATGAAAGCGGTCGAGTACAATTTTTGCATTGGGAAATAGCTGTCTAGCCAATTTGTAGTATGGACTAAACATATCCATGGTAATGACTTTGACCCGATTTCTAACCTTTCTAGGATAGCGTAGAAAGTGGTTTCGGATGGTTGCTTGAGTTCTTCCGTCCAGAATGGCGATGACATTTAGGGAGTCGAAATCTTGAGCGATAAAGCTCATTTTCCCTTTTTTGAAGGCATACTCGTCCCAGCTCATCACCTCAGGTAAGGCATTCCAATCTGTTTCAAACTTGAACTCATTGAGTTTTCTCATAACTGATGATGTTGAGATAGATAGCCTGTGTGCAATATGTTTCATTGCTTGATTTTCGATGAGTAATTGAGCAATCTTCTGGTTAACAGCGACAGAGATTTGGTGGTTCTTCTTGACAAGAGGAGTTTCAGCGACCGCTATTTTTCCGCATTCTTTACACTTGAAGCGACGCTTTCTAAGGCGGATAAGTAGCGGGTAACCAGCAGTTTCTAGGTAGGGGATTTTAGAGGCTTTCTGGAAGTCGTATTTAGCCATTTGTCCCTTGCATTTTGAGCATTTAGGGGCTGTGTAATCCAAGTGACCGTGGAGTTCTAAGTGAGTTCCTAGGTCATATTCATTAGAGATAGTGATATTTTTGTCTTTAATTCTGAGAAGATTTGTGATAAGATTTAGTTGTTCCATATGAACCCTTTCTAATGTGAGTTTCGTCGCTTTTCATTATAGGTCATATGGGACTTTTTTTCTATACTCAAAAAGGCTCCGTAATCTCCACGGTGGTCTTACCCACTACAGAAATTATAGAGCCTTTATAAGTCGTTTGCTCATTAATTTTAATTGATTTTATAGGAAATTGGAGTATAATGAGTGCAAAGAGGTGTAAGGATATGATTGATGAAGCTTCTAAAAAGAAATTAGCAAAGACATATAGAATATTCTGTCTATTATGTCTGATGTGGATTCCGTACTTTTGGTTCTTACATTATTGGATAACTCATGATTGGACTATCCCTCTCCAAGTATTTGCGATGTGTTTTATTGTAACAGCAGTTTTTCAACCTTTGTTCTGGTATATTATGCTAGGTATGTTTCTCTGGGTTTTTACAGGGATATATTCTGATGAGTATTCTATTTTATTAGGGAATGTGCCGACATTTCTCAATAAAGATAAAGAAAATGATTCTCCAAAAAAGTCAAAGAGTTCAATTCCTTTATTGTTATTTTACTGGACACTTTTTAAATAAAAGAGAGTGGTTAATGATTTCATTCTGAAATGCAGTATAATGAGAGTTGAGAGGTGAGAGACTATGAACCTAGAAAAGGAAAAAGCATATGAACGTAATGTTAAAATTTTCTTTGTTTTGTGCTTTCTTTGGATTCCATACATTGGTTTCTTTATTTATTGGATAATTGTAGATGTAGATTACAGCTTGCTTACTCAAATGATTTTAACAGCTCTTGTTCTTCCTGCGTTTTTTCAACCTTTTTTCTGGTATATGATGTTAGGGTGCATTCTTGCAAGTCTTACTTGGATGTACGCGGATAAGTTGAATGCAGCGGATGAGTGGGATGCATAGGTTAATCCAAGCCTTAGAAATGGTTCGATTTTGTCTCAGAGTTTTAGTTTATTCCGACACCTATTTCAGGTGTTTTTTTGCTCAAAACTTTGAAAGGAGAAGCTATGGCTACACCTTTAGTTACGAAGAAGTGTCTTTGTAATGTTTATCATTTCTTTCAGAACGGTATATTTTGCTATAATAGTTACTATGAAAGTAATCGTTACAACAAGTTTGGGTATGGATGAGCACTTGGTCCTAAAGGCAAATAATCTGGCGGAAGAGTTAGGGCTTGCCTACTGTGACCGACGGAAGCAAGCTGTCAAGGTCTTTCTAAAGCAAGCGGATGCAGTCTTGGTGGTCTACAAGGATCGATTGGTCATTGAACAAAATGAAGGGCAAAAACTCTTTTTCCACCCCGATACCGCTATGTTGCGTATCAAGTCTGGACGAGATCCACTTTTGGAGTTAGTGGGGGAGGGTAGGCAAACAATTCTAGACTGCACTATGGGCCTAGCTTCGGATAGTATTGTGCTAGCTAGTGCTGGTCATCAGGTGACAGCTTTGGAGAGTTCTCAGCTCATTCATTTTATCGTCAGTAAGGGCTTAAAAGAGTTTGATAGTGGGAAATCAGAGGTCAATCAAGCTATGCGATCTATCCAGACTATTTGGACAGATAGTTTGACATATTTGAAAGAACAGGCGGATCAATCTGTTGATGTTATTTACCTTGACCCCATGTTTTCGCAAGAGATTACGGAGTCTGACAATCTTGATGGGCTAAAACCCTTTGCTGATTTCACAGCCCTATCTGAAGAATTTTTGAGCGAATGCAAGCGCGTGGCCAGAAAGAAAATCATTATTAAGGCTCATTTTAGAGATAAAGTATTTGAAGAATTTGGCTTTATTCGCCATATCCGTCCCAATCAAAAATTTCACTATGGAGAAATCATTTTGGAGGAGTTAATATGAAAATCATAGTAACAGGTTTTGATCCATTTGGTGGCGAGGCTATCAATCCAGCCTTGGAAACCATTAAATCTCTGCCCAAGACCATTGCAGGTGCGGAGATGATTATTGTCGAAGTTCCGACGGTTTTTGACAAGGCAGCTCGTGTTTTGGAAGAAAAAATGGCAGAACATGAACCTGATGCAGTGCTCTGCATTGGTCAAGCAGGGGGACGGGCAGATCTGACACCTGAGCGAGTGGCCATTAACCAAGATGACGCTCGGATTCCTGACAATGAAGGCCAGCAACCGATTGACCGGACCATTCGTCCAGATGGACCACCGGCCTATTTCTCCACCCTGCCTATCAAGGCCATGGTAGAAGCCATTCGTTCTGCGGGCATTCCAGCCTCTGTTTCCAATACTGCTGGCACTTTTGTCTGCAACCATCTCATGTATCAGGCACTTTACTTGGCGGAGAAACAATTTCCAAAAACCAAGGCAGGTTTTCTGCATATTCCTTATCTTCCAGAGCAGGTCGTGGACAAGCCTGGCCTGCCGTCCATGTCCCTCGAAACCATTGTCAAAGGGATTGAAGCAGCCATCACTGCCCTCGTAGCCTATGCGGACAAGGAGGACATCAAGACTGTAGGAGGGGCGACGCATTGATGAACGGAAAATGGCAGAGCAGCCAACGTGTTGAGCAGATGGAAAGCATATTTAATCGTCAACTCCAGCTCGCTTCAGACATACGGGCTCTCCTCCAACAAGTTGAAACCAGCCAATCGGCTTATCTAGATTTGCTAGAGTATTATCAGAGCCCGACCTTCTTAGAAGATATGGATTTGGCTGATAGGGGGGAATTTAAAAATCTTCCCTGCGGTGTCTTGAGTGAGGATGGCGTCTATAATCTGCTTGTAGATAGAAAAGAATTGGCGACTAAGCTAAGAGAATGTGCAGACCTACTGGATGTGTAAGAGTGGGGAAGAAATGGCAAATAGGATTGAGGAAGTCTTAACTTAGTCTGAGACTAAATTCTATTGATTTTATGTAGTTTTCTCAGAGTAACTTTTGGAAGGGCGGGAACTAGAACTTACTTTGAGAATTTTGGATTGAAAAAATATTTATCCTGTGTCAAGTTTTTTTCTTGACAGCTGGTCAAAGTGTGTTATAATAGAACATGTGCTAAATAGCTCTGCTATTTCACCGAATAAAAATATAAAGAAAAGAGAACATTTAAAAATGGCAGTTAAAATCCGTTTGACTCGTATGGGTTCTAAAAAGAAACCTTTCTACCGTATTAACGTTGCAGACTCACGTGCACCACGTGATGGTCGTTTCATCGAAACAGTTGGTACTTACAACCCACTTTTGGCTGAAAACTCAGTAACTCTTAAAGAAGAGCGTGTACTTGAGTGGTTGGCAAAAGGTGCACAACCTTCTGATACAGTTCGTAGCCTTCTTTCAAACGCTGGCGTGATGAAGAAATTCCACGAGCAAAAATTCTCTAAATAAGAACAGTAAGCGAGAACACTTATGGACATGATTGAAAATCTCATTATTGCGATTGTGAAACCTTTGATTTCACATCCTGATAGCTTGACAATTAAAATTGTTGATACACCGGAATTTTTAGAATATCATTTGGATTTGGATAAATCTGATATTGGCCGTATCATTGGGAAAAAAGGACGCACAATTTCTGCAATCAGAACGATTGTTTACTCTGTTCCAACAAGTGATAAAAAAGTTCGTTTAGTGATCGACGAGAAAGAATAGAAAGTCACCATTTGGTGGCTTTTAACTTTACAGAAGGGGTTATGCCCTTTTTTAACATATAGAAAGGGAGATAAGATGAATCTGATTTGGACCTATTTGAAAAAATATCCTAAGTGGATTGCCTTGGACTTGTTGGGGGCCATCTTATTTGTAGTAGTAAACTTAGGGTTACCGACATTTTTGGCGAGAATGATTGACCAAGGAATTACAAAAAATGATGTTGGTCAGCTCTATTATTGGGCGGGAATGATGGGCTTGATTGTCTTGCTTGGTATAGTTGGAAGAATAACGCTTGCCTATGCGGCTGGTCAGTTGACAACCAACATTGTAAAAGATATTCGAAATGATTTGTACGAGAAAATTCAGGACTATTCACACCATGAATATGAACAGATTGGTGTTTCTTCACTGGTTGCCCGTATGACAAATGATGCTTTTGTTCTCATGCAATTCTCTGAAATGGTGTTGAAATTAGGTATTATTACACCCTTGATGATGATTGCTTCTGTCATTATGACCTTGGTAACCAGTCCGAGTCTAGCTTGGACAGTCGCAGTAGCCATGCCGTTTCTTGTTATCGTTATTTTCTATGTAGCAACCAAAACCCGCCCTCTATCAGAAAAACAACAGAAACGTTTGGATACCATTAACCAATATGTTCGTGAAAATCTCATGGGCTTACGTGTCATTCGGGCATTTACGCGGGAAGAATTTCAGGAAGAGCGTTTTGCGACAGTCAATGAAGAATATACTGAAACATCTAAAAAACTTTTTAACCTGACTGGTCTGACAGAGCCTCTTTTTGTGCAGATTATCATTGCCATGATTGTGGCCATTGTCTGGTTCGCTTTGGATCCCTTGAAAACAGGCAGTCTGCAAATCGGTGATTTGGTAGCCTTTATCGAATATAGTTTCCACGCGCTTTTCTCATTCTTGCTCTTTGCCAACTTGTTTAACATGTATCCACGTATGTCGGTATCGAGCCAACGGATTCAGGAAGTCTTGGATATGCCCATTTCCATTTCTAAGAATGAAGATGGGATTACAGAAACAGATACTCGTGGTTATTTGGAATTTGAAAATGTAACTTTTGCCTATCCAGGTGAAACGGAATCACCTGTTCTCCACAATATTTCATTTAAGGCTAAGCCTGGGGAAACCATTGCCTTTATTGGTTCAACAGGTTCTGGTAAGTCATCTTTGGTACATTTGATTCCGCGTTTCTATGATGTGACACTTGGTCGTATCTTGGTGGACGGTGTGGATGTCAGACGCTACAATCTAAAGGCACTTCGTAGCAAGATTGGCTTTATTCCGCAGAAAGCTCTGCTATTTACCGGAACAATCGCAGAAAACCTCAAGTACGGTAAGATGGATGCTAGTCTTGCTGAACTTCATGATGCGACGGATGTTGCTCAGGCTAAGGAGTTTATCGAGAGTAAGGAAGAAAAATTCGACACCCATCTAGCAGAAGGCGGAAGCAACCTGTCAGGCGGGCAAAAACAACGTTTGTCCATTGCGCGTGCCATTGTCAAACAGCCGGATATCTATATCTTTGATGATTCTTTCTCAGCCTTGGATTATAAGACGGATGCGATTTTGAGAAGTCGTTTGAAGGAAGTGACAGAAAATGCGACGGTGCTGATTGTTGCCCAACGTGTCGGAACCATTATGGATGCTGACCAGATTATCGTGCTGAACGAAGGTGAAATTGTCGGTCGAGGCACCCACAATGAATTGATGGAAAGTAATGAGATTTATCGTGAAATTGCCAACTCTCAACTTAACCGTCAATCGCTAACAGAAGAATAGGAGGAATTATGAAGAATAGATCAGTATTTACCCGTGTTTGGGAATATTTGAGTCGTTACAAATCTTCTGTATTTTTAGCTGTTTTTCTAAAGACCATCAGTGCAGTTATGAATGCCTTGGAGCCCTTTGTACTGGGACTTATCATCACAGAATTGACCAAGAATCTGTTAGACATGGCAAATGGAGTAGAAGGAGCGCAGATTAACTATTCCTACATTGCCATCATGCTTGCTATCTATGCCCTGCGCGCTCTGATGTATGAAATCGGTGCCTATGGTTCTAACTATTTTATGACCAAGGCAGTGCAGGGGGCGACCAAGGAACTACGTCAGGACTTGAGCCACAAGATTAACAAGATTCCTGTTTCTTATTTTGACAAGCACCAATATGGTGATTTACTGGGTCGTTTTACAAGCGATGTGGAAACTGTTTCAAACGCTCTGCAACAAAGTTTCCTCCAGCTAGTCAATGCTGTTCTGACTCTTTCTCTAGCCATTTTCATGTGTTTCTGGTTGGATGTATCCCTAGCACTTGTAGTCGTAACCTTGGTTCCAGTGACCTATTTTGGTTCCAAGTTTGTCATGGGCAAATCCCAGCCTTATTTTAAACAGCAGGCTGATGCGCTGGGGCGTTTGAACGGTTTTGTCCAAGAAAATCTGACAGGTTTTAACGTTCTCAAACTCTACGGTCGTGAAGAAATTTCTACAGAAGAATTTCGCCAGATTACCGCAGATTTGCAGGAAGTTGGTTTCAAGGCTAGTTTCATGTCAGGATTGCTCATGCCCCTGGTACACGGTTTGTCAAACATTGCCTATGTCGTCGTAGCCTTGCTGTCTGGTCTGAAAGTCCTTGCAGGTACATTGACGGTGGGTAATATGCAGGCCTTCGTCCAATACGTATGGCAGATTTCTCAGCCAGTCCAAACCTTGACCCAGTTGGCACCCCAGTTGCAGTCTGCTAAATCTTCCCTTGAACGCATCTTTTCAGTCTTAGATGAGCTTGACGAAGAAGACGCCAATGCGCTAGAGTTGACAGCTAGTCTGACCGGACAAGTCAGCTTTGAACAGGTCGAATTTGGCTATTCAGAAGACAAGCCACTTATTCGTAACTTTAATCTTGATGTTCAGCCAGGTGAAATGGTGGCTATCGTTGGACCAACAGGGGCTGGTAAGACAACCCTCATCAACCTGCTCATGCGTTTCTATGATGTGACATCAGGTGCTATCAAGGTGGATGGTCAGGATATACGGAATATTTCTCGTCAATCTTACCGTAGTCAATTTGGTATGGTCTTGCAGGATGCTTGGCTCTATGAAGGGACCATCAAGGAAAACCTGCGTTTTGGACGTCTGGATGCGACGGATGAAGAAATTGTGGAGGCAGCCAAAGCCGCCAACGTTGACCACTTTATCCGTACCCTGCCTGGTGGTTACAACATGGAAATGAACCAGGAATCCAGCAATATTTCCCAAGGTCAGAAACAGCTCTTGACTATTGCGCGTGCCTTGTTGGCGGATCCTGCCATTCTGATTCTTGACGAAGCGACTTCTTCAGTTGATACCCGTTTGGAACTCTTGATTCAAAAGGCCATGAAGCGATTGATGAAAGGGCGGACCAGTTTTGTCATCGCCCACCGTTTATCAACCATTCAGGAAGCTGATAAGATTTTGGTCTTGAAAGATGGGCAGATTATTGAACAAGGTAACCATGAAAGTCTTTTGGCTGATAAAGGTTTCTATTATAATCTCTATCAAAGCCAGTTTAGTGAATCTAAATAAAAAACGAACTCCCTTGTCTGTGAAGACAGGGAGTTTTCTCATATACAAGTTTGTGAAAATTAATAGGAAATTTCGGACAATAGTCCCTCAGCAGTAGTTGTTGGGAGGATGCGGACACGATTGAGGGTTAGCAGGCCATCACTAGCAGAAGCCAAGCCGTTGTTGGTAGTCACACCAAGTTTATAGCCAGTTTGTTCTGTCAAGGCCACGGTGTCGGCTGAATAGCGACCACCAGGATAGGCAATGGCGATGGTTTCTTGTTGCAACTGACTATCTAGATAAGCCTTTGACGAGGTCAATTCTGCCACTTGCGTTTCGATGCTACTATATTCTAAGTCTGGATGGTTGACAGTATGACCTTGGAAAGAAAGGCCAACTGTCTGCATTTCCTTGATTTGCTCGATGGTCAGATGACCAGCCTGTCCATATTCAGTAAAGCCTGTAATGACATTATTGGTGGCTTTCATATTATATTGCTTGAGCAGTGGGTAGGCGTGGCTGTAGAAATCCCAGAGGCTATCATCAAAAGTTAGCCAGACAACCTTTTTACCAGCAGGTAGAACATTTTCAGTTAGGACCTTATAGGCCTCTTCAGGTGAAAGTGTGTAATAGCCCGCGTCCTGTAAGGCTTTTAAATGACTTTCAAAGGTCGCAGGGTCAACAATCAAATTTGCATTTGCAGCTTCCTCAGGAGCCATGACATGTATCGCATGGTACATAAGGATAGGTAGTTTGACTGGTTCAGCCTGTACTTCCCAAGAAATAGCAGTTGAGCTAGAAGTGTTGGATGTTGTAGTAGCTGTAGTTTCTTTTATCTGCGTGCTGGAGGAATAAGTGCTAGCTTGTTTTACAGTCATTTGTTGTGTGACTTGAAAGATGAGGAAGCCGAGTAGGGCAAACAAAACAATTAGGGGAAGTAGGTCTAAGAATCGCTCAATTCTAGTTCTTCTTTTTCGTTTTTGTTTTCTACTTAGAGTAGTCAGTTTGGAATGTTTCATGAGAGATTCTCCCTATAAATATGTATATAACGATTATACCAAATTTTTTGCCAAATTGTTGGACTATCTGATATAATAGGAGAAATACTTTTTAAAGGAGATCACATGGTAGTTAAGATTGGATTACTTGGTTTTGGTACAGTAGCGAGTGGTGTACCATTTTTATTGTCAGAGAATACAGAAAAAATTGAGAAAGCTGCTCAGGACAGTATCGAGGTTACAAAAGTTCTTGTCAAAGATGATGCAGAGAAAGAACGTTTGTTAGCTGCGGGCCATAACTACAATTTTGTGACAAATATCGATGACATTTTGGCTGATGATGAAATTGTAATTGTCGTTGAATTGATGGGACGTATCGAACCAGCTAAAACCTTCATCACACGCGCCTTGGAAGCAGGTAAGCATATTGTTACTGCTAACAAGGATTTACTAGCGGTTCATGGTAGCGAATTACGTGCCTTGGCTGAAGAAAAGGGACTCGCGCTTTACTATGAGGCTGCAGTAGCAGGTGGTATCCCAATCTTGCGTACCTTGGTTAACTCTTTGGCAGCAGATAAAGTTACTCGAGTTCTTGGTGTCTTGAATGGTACGTCAAACTTTATGTTGACAAAAATGGTTGATGAAGGATGGACCTACGAAAAAGCTCTTCAAACCGCTCAGGAGCTTGGCTATGCAGAATCTGACCCAACAAATGACGTTGAGGGAATTGATGCGGCTTACAAGGCTGTAATCCTCAGTCAATTTGCTTTCGGGATGACAGTTGATTTTGAACACGTAGTACACAAGGGTATCTCAAATATCACGCCAGAGGATGTAGCAGTGGCACAAGAATTGGGCTATGTCATTAAACTTGTGGGAGATATTCAAGAAACTACCTCTGGTATTGCTGCCGAAGTATCTCCAACCTTCCTACCGAAAAATCATCCACTGGCTAGCGTAAATGGTGTGATGAACGCAGTCTTTGTCGAGTCTATCGGAATTGGTCAGTCCATGTACTATGGTCCAGGTGCAGGTCAAAAACCAACTGCAACAAGTGTTATGGCTGACATTATTCGCATTGTCCGTCGTTTGAAAGACCAGACAGTCGGTAAAGCCTTCAATGAATACAGTCGTCCACTTCAACTAGCAACTCCAAGTGATGTCAAGAGCGAATACTATTTCTCAATTGTTGCACCTGATAAGAATGGTAAAATGCTTCGTCTAGCAGAAATTTTTAATTCAGAAGAAATTTCATTCAAGCAAATTCTGCAACAGGCTGCAGATGGAGAAACTGCTCGCTTGGTTATTGTAACTCATGAAATGAGCAAGACCCAATTGGAAAATGTAACAACTAAATTGGCTCAAGAGGCAGACTTTACGGTCTTAAATACATTTAAAGTATTAGGAGAATAAGCAATGAAAATTATTATTCCTGCAACCTCAGCTAATATCGGCCCTGGTTTTGACTCAGTTGGTGTTGCCCTTTCAAAATACTTGACCATTGAAGTTTTAGAGCAGACGGATGAGTGGGTCATCGAACACAATCTTGACCATGTTCCGTCAGATAAGAACAATCTCCTTATCAAAACTGCTTTGAAGGTAGCTAAAAACCTCCAGCCTCATCGAATTAAAATGTTTAGTGATATTCCTTTAGCGCGTGGGTTGGGCTCTTCAAGTTCTGTTATTGTAGCAGGAATTGAGTTGGCTAATCAATTGGCCGGCTTGAATATGACTGCAGATGAAAAATTGCTAAAGGCTACTGAAATTGAAGGGCATCCTGATAATGTAGCGCCAGCGATTTTTGGAAATTTAGTTATCTCTAGCTATGTTAATAAGAAAGTACAGGCAGTTGTAACAGAATTCCCAGATGCAAGTTTTGTGGCCTTCATTCCAAACTACCCACTACGTACGGTTGAAAGCCGAGGTGTACTGCCTTCTCAGATGGGTTACAAGAAAGCAGTGGCTGCTAGTGCAATTGCCAATGTGGCTATCGCAAGTTTGATGGCCGGTGATTTGGAAAAGGCTGGACAAGCTATCCAATCAGATATGTTCCATGAACCATTCCGTCAATTGTTGGTAAAGGAGTTCTGCCCTATTAAGCAAACTGGACAAGAGTTAGGTGCCTATGCAACCTATCTTTCAGGTGCTGGACCAACTGTTATGGTATTGGCTCCAAAAGATAAGGAAGATGCGATTGTTACTGCTCTTGAACAATTGGACTTAGATGGGACAGTTCATCGTCTTCATGTAGATACTAAAGGTATTCAAGTTAATTAATTTCAGCTCTAAACGAGCTGATTTTTCTTGTGTACGGATAGTGTTCGAAAATTATCAAATTATATTCGTTTTTTATATTGATTTTTGGTATAATATGTTCTGTATATTTTAAATTGAAATGAGAAGATGATGAAAGATAAAATTAGGCTTGAATTGGATGGGATTGACATTCGATTCGATGAGCCACTGAAAGAATATACCTATACAAAAGTTGGAGGTGCTGTTGATTATCTAGCATTCCCACGTAATCGCTATGAAATTGTCCGTATTGTCGAGTTTGCTAAGCGTGAAAACATTCCTTGGCAGGTGCTTGGGAATTCTAGCAATATTATTGTACGTGACGGTGGTATTCGTGGTTTTGTGATTCGTATGGATAAGCTCAATTCTGTGACAGTTTCTGGTTATACTATTGAAGCAGAAGCAGGGGCTAACTTGATTGAAACGACAAAAGTTGCTCTCTTCCATTCCTTATCAGGTTTTGAATTTGCTTGTGGGATTCCTGGAAGTATTGGTGGTGCAGTCTATATGAATGCAGGAGCTTATGGTGGGGAAATTGCTCACATTTTAGTTTCTGCTCAAATTTTGACTCCGGCAGGGTATGTGGAAACTCTTGACAACCGCGACTTACGATTTGGTTACCGTTCTTCTATCTTACAAGAAAATGGAGCTATCGTACTGTCTGCTAAATTTGCTCTGAAACCAGGGAATCACATAGTAATCAAGCAGGAAATGGCTCGTTTGACCCATTTGCGTGAGTTGAAACAGCCCTTGGAATACCCATCATGTGGCTCAGTATTTAAGCGTCCACTCGGTCACTTTGCAGGTCAATTGATTATGGAGGCTGGCTTGAAAGGCTATCGAATTGGCGGTGTCGAAGTTTCTGAAAAACACGCTGGATTTATGGTTAATATTGCTAATGGTACAGCAAGTGATTATGAAAATTTGATTGCCCATGTGATTCAAGTCGTTGAAAAATCTTCAGGAATTACACTGGAGAGAGAGGTTCGTATTATCGGTGAACTTGCTGATAAACTCTAGCCATCTGGCTCTGTTTTAAAAGAAGGAATTTATGAGAATTGAAAAAGCCAATTATTGAATTTAAGAACGTTTCAAAAGTATTTGAAGATAGTGGAACAACTGTATTAAAGGATATTAGTTTTGAATTGGAAGAAGGGAAATTTTATACCCTATTAGGAGCTTCTGGTTCAGGTAAATCAACAATTTTGAACATTATTGCTGGTTTATTGGATGCGAGTTCAGGTGATATTTATCTGGATGGTCAACGGATTAACGATGTTCCGACAAATAAGCGGGATGTCCATACGGTTTTCCAGTCCTATGCCCTTTTCCCACATATGACTGTCTTTGAAAATGTGGCTTTTCCTCTTAAATTAAGAAAGGTTGATAAGGCTGAAATTGAACGCCGTGTGACAGAAGCCTTACAAATGGTTCGACTTTCTGGTTATGAAAATCGTTCCATTCAGAAATTGTCTGGTGGTCAACGCCAACGGGTTGCTATTGCCCGCGCCATCATCAACCAGCCTCGCGTTGTCTTGTTAGATGAACCACTTTCTGCTCTGGACTTGAAATTGCGTACAGAAATGCAGTACGAACTGCGTGAGTTGCAACAACGTCTAGGAATTACCTTTGTCTTCGTTACCCATGACCAAGAAGAAGCACTGGCCATGAGTGACTGGATTTTTGTCATGAACGAAGGCGAGATTGTCCAGTCTGGAACGCCAGTGGACATTTACGACGAGCCAATCAACCATTTTGTTGCGACCTTTATTGGTGAATCAAACATTCTTCCAGGTCGAATGATTGAAGACTATCTTGTAGAATTCAACGGCAAACGCTTTGAAGCTGTCGATGGCGGTATGCGACCAAACGAAGAAGTTGAAGTGGTCATCCGTCCCGAAGACTTGCAGATTACCCTTCCAGAAGAAGGCAAATTGCAGGTAAAAGTGGATACCCAGCTCTTCCGAGGAGTTCACTATGAAATCATTGCTTATGATGACCTCGGTAATGAGTGGATGATTCACTCAACCCGTAAGGCCATCGTGGGAGAAGTGATTGGTCTGGATTTTGAACCAGAAGATATTCATATCATGCGTCTCAACGAAACAGAGGAAGAATTTGATGCCCGTATTGAAGAGTATGTGGAAGTGGAAGAAGTAGAAGATGGTTTGATCAACGCCATCGAGGAGGAACGCAATGAAGAAAACCTCTAGGCTTTTTGCAATTCCCTATGCCCTATGGGTCTTTCTCTTTGTACTCGCACCTGTTGCCCTGATTATCTTCAAATCCTTCTTTGATATTCATGGTAATTTCACTCTGGCAAATTATCAAACCTACTTTAATTCGCCCAATATGACCTATCTGCGAATGAGTTTTAACTCCATTTTTTACGCAGGTATTATCACATTGGTCACACTTTTGGTATCCTATCCGACTGCCTATTTCTTGACCAAGCTCAAGCATAAACAGCTTTGGCTCATGTTGATTATCTTACCAACCTGGGTCAATCTTTTGCTGAAAGCCTATGCCTTTATTGGTATTTTTGGTCAACATGGTTCTATCAACCAGTTCTTGGAATTTATTGGTCTTGGTGCCCAACAAATTCTCTTCACGGATTTCTCTTTCATTGCTGTTGCAGCCTATATCGAGATTCCGTTTATGATTTTGCCGATCTTTAATGCCCTAGATGATTTGGATAAAAATCTCATCAATGCTAGTCGTGATTTGGGGGCAACTTCTTGGCAGACCTTTACAAAAGTTATTTTTCCTCTTTCTATGAATGGGGTCCGTTCTGGTGTTCAGGCGGTTTTCATTCCAAGTTTGAGCCTCTTCATGTTGACCCGTTTGATCGGTGGTAACCGAGTAATCACACTTGGTACAGCCATCGAACAACATTTCCTCACTACGCAGAACTGGGGAATGGGTTCAACCATTGGTGTGGTCTTGATTTTGGCTATGCTCTTGATTATGTGGATGACGAAAGAGAGGAAGAAATAATGAAGAAATTTGCAAACATCTACTTAACAGTCGCCTTCCTCTTACTTTATTTGCCCATTTTTTATCTCATTTTCTATGCCTTTAATGAAAGCGGAGATATGAATGGCTTTACAGGATTTACCTTGGAGCATTTTTCATCTATGCTTGGCGATAGCCGACTAATGCTGATTCTGGCTCAAACCTTCTTGTTGGCCTTCTTGAGTTCTTTGATTGCGACCCTTATCGGAACTTTCGGCGCCATCTATATCTATCAGGCAAAACCTCGTTTTCAAAATGCACTCTTGTCTGTCAATAATATCTTAATGGTGGCACCGGACGTCATGATTGGGGCAAGTTTCCTGATTCTCTTTACCATGATTGGTTTCCAGCTTGGCTTTGTCTCAGTATTACTCAGTCATATTGCTTTTTCTATTCCAATAGTAGTCTTAATGGTATTGCCTCGTCTGAAGGAAATGAACGCAGATATGATTTCTGCAGCTTATGATTTGGGAGCAACCCAG
The DNA here is from genome assembly GCF_002964045.1 of Streptococcus suis. Lineage (GTDB taxonomy): Bacteria > Bacillota > Bacilli > Lactobacillales > Streptococcaceae > Streptococcus > Streptococcus suis_U. The sequence goes on from NZ_POPB01000390.1 coordinate 14,938, forward strand.
CCACAGATGCTGAAAGAAATCATGTTGCCATACTTGACACCAGCAATCATTGCAGGCTACTTCATGGCCTTTACCTATTCCTTAGATGACTTTGCTGTAACCTTCTTTGTTACGGGCAATGGTTACTCAAACCTATCTGTTGAGATTTATTCACGGGCTCGTCAAGGGATTTCCTTGGAAATAAATGCCTTATCAACCCTTGTTTTCCTTTTCTCTATCTTATTGGTAGTGGGTTATTATTTCATCTCACGTGAAAAGGAGGCCAACTAATGAAACGATTGTATTCATTTTTTGTAGGAGTTATAGCTATTGTACTGGTTTTATGGGGTATTAGTTCAAAATTAGAAGCTGATTCAACCCAAGGAACAACGGATAAGTTGGTCATCTACAACTGGGGAGATTACATTGATCCAGAATTACTGGAAGAATTTACGGCTAAAACTGGTATTCAGGTAGATTACCAGACCTTCGATTCCAACGAATCCATGTACACAAAGATTAAGCAGGGTGGAACAACCTATGACCTAGCTGTTCCTTCTGAGTATATGATTTCCAAGATGACAGAAGAAAATATGCTCGTGAAACTAGATAAATCCAAAATTGACGGTTTAGAGAATATTGATCCGCAATTTATGGGTTTGAGCTTTGATAAGAATAATGACTATTCTATTCCATACTTCTGGGGGACCTTGGGCATTGTTTACAATGAAACCATGGTTGAAAACCCACCTCAAGAATGGGAAGATTTGTGGTCAGAGGAGTACCGTGATAATATCATGTTGATCGATGGTGTTCGTGAGGTCATGGGATTTGGCTTACAATCTTTGGGTTACAGCTTGAACTCTAAAAATCCTGCAGAGATTGAAGAAGCTGCTGAACATCTTTACAATTTGACACCAAATGTTAAGGCTATCGTAGCTGACGAAATCAAGGGCTACATGATACAAGATGCGGCAGCTATCGCAGTATCCTTCTCTGGAGAAGCCAGTGAAATGTTGGATGGCAATGAGAATCTACGTTATGTCGTCCCATCAAAAGGTTCAAACCTTTGGTTTGATAATATGGTTATTCCAAAAACAGCTAAGAACATTGACGGTGCCTATGCCTTCATGAGTTTTATGCTTCGTCCTGAAAATGCGCTTCGCAATGCAGAATATGTTGGCTACTCAACGCCAATTCCAGAAGCCAAGGCTATGCTGGATGAAGAAACACAAAATGATGAAGCCTTCTATCCATCTGAAGAAACCATGAAAAACATGGAAGTCTATGACAACCTAGGTCAAGAGATGTTGGGAATGTACAATGACCTTTATCTTCAGTTCAAGATGTATCGAAAGTAATAGCGATTAGATTATATTTAATTCAAATTTATAGTTATATTATAAGAGAGGAATGGAATTTTCTCTCTTTTTTGTTGTAACCATTCATAAATATACTTTAAGTTATAACAATATGTTATAACTGCAGATTGCAGACAAACATCGTTTTGGTGTTTGTCTTTTTTACTGTTTTTAGGGAAAAATAGCTGTTTTGGTGCTTAAACCACCTCATCTGGACAAAATAAAAAGGCCTTCTAG
>NZ_POPB01000391.1 GCF_002964045.1 Streptococcus suis
CTTCACAACAATATTGACTAGTTTGTTCGGTACACTAATCACCTTCACAACTGTTTGCCCAGCGATTTCAGCTTGGACTTTTTCGTCTGCCAGAGCAACTTTTTCAAGTTCAGCTGGTGCTAAGTCTTTGGCTACAGTCAAGCGAGCCTTTACTTTGCCCTTGATTTGGACAACGATTTCCACTTCGCTTTCTACCAGCTTACTTTCGTCATATGTTGGCCATGCGACATATGAGATAGACTCAGCTGACTTAGTCAAACCTTGCCATAACT
>NZ_POPB01000392.1 GCF_002964045.1 Streptococcus suis
GGAGCCAAGTCAACAGCTGTCATTTTGAGTCTTTTAGAAACAGCTAAGCGACACGGACTTGATGCAGAGAAATATATGAACTATCTTCTAGAACACTTACCTAATGAGGAGACGCTCGCTAAAAAAGAAGTTCTTGAGGCCTATTTGCCATGGAAGGAAAAAATTAAAAGAGCGTGTAAATAGAAAAAGGTTCCAGAGTCTACAGGACTTTGGAGCCTTTTTTCAATATACTTTGTTATTGGGCGGTTACAGTCTATCTTGTGATAGGCTTTTTTTGTGTAACTAGGTCAAAAAAAAAGAAGCCATTTGGCTTCTTAGACTTCGGTAATAATTGGAATGGACATCTCGATTAATCGATCAGTATGGATGGTTTGAATTGCCGCTTTGTTAATTGTACGTTCATCAATTTTTCGGTGGAGAAAGAAATCACGAATTTTTTCAATTTCAGATTCTTGAACAGCACGATATTTGTTACTGATCAGTAGTTCGTAGTGGCGGGGGGCCTGTGTGAAAATAACGTCTGTATTACCAGCAGAATAGGTTTCTACTAGAAAAGCATCAGTATTGGCCAACTGACTTTGGACAAGATGTGGATGACTATTCGTAGTGTTTATGATCTTCATGTGGAACCTCCTATACCTCTTTAGCTACATTATAGCACTCTTAGCTTCATTTGACTAGTTATTGAGAGAATTTTCTTGCAATTTCCATTGTTCGATACCCCATTTGTGGCTACCACGCTTTAATTTTTGGATAGCTTCCTCAATTGGAAACCAAGCTATATGGTTAAAATCTTCGAGTGGCTGTCCAACTTGATGGTAGCTAACAATTTGGTAAATGTATGCAGGGTTATAAAAATAAGTATCCCGATGACTTGAGTAGAAGTACTCATCAGCTTGACCGTAATATTGACCAACCTCTGCAGTGAAACCAAGCTCTTCCATCAATTCACGTTCCAGTGCTATGAGGTGGTTTTCTCCCTTTTCAATTTCTCCACCAGGAAGGAACCATGCCCCGTTCGGTGCTTGAACTAAAATGATGTTTTCCTTTTTTTCATCAGGGATAACAGCATAAACTCCAAATCGATTTTGATAGGTTACCCCAGTTTTCTTTTCTCCAAAAACAGCTATTTTCTCCATTGATAGGCCCTTCCTACGGTACAATATGCTCTTATTATACCATTATTTTATTATTTTTTCTTATGGAAGGCGTTATGAAGAGTAATATTTTCAGATTTAGAATTATGATATACTAAAGATATCAAAGGGATAGGTTGGACTTACTATGCAAGAGATATATCCAAACATTTATACATTTCCGATTATTTTACCCAATAGTCCTCTCAAAGAGGTGCATACCTATATCATTAAAGGGCATGACCGCACAGTAGTGATTGATACAGGTTATCATCAAGCTGAATCCTTAGATGCAATGTTGAAGGGGTTAAATGAATTGGCTGTTAATATGAAGGACGTTCATCTCGTCTTAACTCACTTGCATGCCGATCACACTGGTTTAGCCAGCATATTTCACGAAGCAGGAGCTACCATATATGCTGGTCATATCGATGGGGTTCTCATGAATCAAATGGCAACGGGAGAATATTGGGACCTTTTAGAAAGTTTTCGTCCTTTATACGGAATCTCGGAAGATGAGATGTCCATAACAGATAATCCTGGTTATCGATTTTGTTTGAAAAAACCAGTTCCATTTAAATCTTTAGATATTGGGAGCTTCTTTCGAGTTGGGGGATTTAAGTTTGAAATATTAAACTTAATCGGTCATACGCCGGGGCATATTGGTTTGTACGATCGTCAAAAACAGCTGATGATTAGTGCAGACACTGTGCTAGATCCGATTACTCCAAACATTACATTTTGGGGCTGGGATTACCCCAATATATTATCGACTTATTTAACTACCCTAGACAAACTCAAACGCTTACCAATTCGACTTATGTTGCCAGGACATCGTAACGTCATTACGAATGTCAATAAACGGATTGAAGAATTAGAACAGCATCATTTTGAACGGTTGCAAGAAATTTTAGACTGTATCTTGTCAGGGGAGCGCGTTACTGTTCGAGATGTTTCTTCTCGTATCAGTTGGCGAATCAGAGCGAATAATTGGAATGAATTTCCCAAGCCACAAAAATGGTTTGCAAGTGGTGAAACGATGGCGCATTTGGACTATTTAGTCCATTCCAACCATCTATCTATGTCACAAGAAGATGGTATCCTGTACTTTGAAAAGCTATTACCAACTGTCTCCAAATAATTGCCTTTCATCGGGAAAAGTTTTTCCGATTGGCAAGTTGATTCTCTTTCGAAAATAGAACCAGTCTAGTGACATGGTTCTATTTTTGCATTATTTATCTTTATTAGTTGATTGGGCTTTGATTTGAATATTCCCCTTGCTAGTCATGACCGCACGAAGGTCTTTTTCACTTGGATGTTCCAAGTAGAAGTCTGTGATTGCGTCTTCAATCTGATCCTGAATGGTTCTGCGGAGTGGACGAGCTCCCATCTTAGGATCGTAGCCTAGATCAACCAGTTTTTCTTTGACCTTATCTGTTACATGAAGGCTAATGCCATTGTTGGACAAGCGTTTGTTGACATCGTCTAGCATGAGGCTGACGATTTCGAGAAGGTTTTCCTTGCTGAGTGGCTGGAATTCAATGATACCGTCAAAGCGGTTCATAAATTCAGGTGTGAAGAAATTGCTGAGTTGACCAAGAACTGACTGTGTTCGACCTTCCATGGCTGCACCGAAGCCGACACTGGCTTCAACCTTTCCAGTACCAGCATTGGACGTCATGATAATGATAGTATCTTTGAAGCTAACAGTTCGACCTTGTCCGTCTGTCAGACGACCGTCGTCTAGAACTTGAAGGAACATGTGCATAACATCAGGATGGGCTTTCTCAACCTCATCGAGAAGAATGAGGGAGTATGGATTACGGCGGACTTTTTCAGTTAGTTGACCGGCTTCTTCATAGCCCACATATCCTGGAGGTGCACCGACTAGCTTGGCTACAGCATGTTTCTCCATATACTCAGACATATCAAATCGAATCATGCTGTCTGCTGAGCCAAAGAGTTCGATGGCCAGTTGTTTGGACAGTTCTGTCTTACCGACACCTGTTGGACCAACAAAGAGGAAGGAGCCGATTGGACGGTTTGGCGCCCCTAGACCGACACGGTTGCGGCGAATGGCCTTGGCAATCTTATCAACGGCTTCATCTTGCCCGATAACATGGGCTTTAAGGTCGCTAGCTAGGTTGATGAGTTGTGATTGTTCTTTTTCTTTGAGGTCACCAACTGGAATATTGGTTTTCTGCTCGACAATGGCTTCAATTTCTTTTTCGGTGATTAATGGAATATCTTCCTCGCTAATAGTTGCCTTTTGCATTTCCTTGTATTTGGCAATCTGATCACGGAAATAGGCTGCTTTTTCAAAGTCTTCATCGCGGGTTGCCTGTGCCTTGCGATTTTCAGCATCAATCAAACGCTGGTCGATTTCTTTTGGATCGACAAAATTGAGGGTCAAGTTCATTTTGGAACCTGCTTCATCCAGTAGGTCAATAGCCTTGTCTGGCAAGAAGCGATCTTGGATGTAGCGGTTAGAAAGTACGGCAGCAGCTTCAATAGCGGCGTCCGAGTATTTTACATGGTGGTAGTCTTGGTATTTATTTTGGATACCTTTGAGAATAATAATGGTTTCTTCAACGCTTGGTTCTTCGACTTTTACAGGTTGCATACGGCGTTCTAAAGCAGCATCCTTCTCGATAATCCGGTATTCGTTGAGCGTTGTTGCACCGACTAGTTGCATCTCCCCACGAGCAAGGGCTGGTTTGAGGATATTGCCAGCATCCATATTGCCATCGCCTGCTGAACCTGCACCAACAATCTCGTGAATCTCATCAATGAATAGAATAATCTCGCGGCGATTGCGGATTTCCTCCATGAGTTTTTGCATGCGTTCTTCAAACTGACCGCGGATACCTGTTCCTTGAACGAGACTAACGACATCCAGGCGAATGACTTCTTTACCTTGTAGTTTTTGTGGCACATCGCCATCGACAATTTTTTGAGCCAGGCCTTCAACAACTGCGGTTTTACCGACACCAGGTTCACCAATTAGGACAGGATTGTTCTTGGTACGGCGGTTAAGAATTTCGATGACACGCGTAATTTCTTGGTCACGGCCAATGACAGGATCGATATCTCCGCGACGAGCGATCTCTGTCACGTTGATACCAAATTCTTCCAAAAGTCCGTTTGGCTGTTGTGGTTGCTGAGGTGGTGGTGTCTGACCTCCACGTCCGTTGTTGTTACCCCCTGCTTGTGTAGGTGGAGTTTGTTCTCGGTTTCTACCTGCAGGAGTGTTGCCTGGATAACCTCCCAAGTGATTGAAAAACTCACTAAATGGGTCCATGTTGTTTGGATTGGTTAAATCTCCTAAGCCTTTGAGGATGGCATTATTTGGGTCAGTCTTCATAATTTGGTAGCAATTATGGCATAAATCAACTTGTTGCTGTTTGCCATTGAGATTCGTATAGAGATGGATGGTTGCATCATTTATATTACAGTTTTTACAGAGCATGATTCTACCTCTTTTTGTGAAAAATCTGACCTATTACTAAATAGTCAATAAAGGTCAGTTATAGTTTAATTATATCAAGAATGGGAGAAAAATCAAGAAACTGCTACGGTGTTTCGTATTTATTTCTTACAGGCTTTTTCATTAATACCAATTTTCCGTATTCTGTACATTTATTCAAGATTCGTTTTATCGCAATTATTCAACGTTCATTCAACGTTCGATTCATCTAGCATCCAAAATAGTCAGAATTCGTGAAAAATGAATTCTTGTCTGAGGGCAATTGATTGGTGGATTAAGGTTCTAAATATTCAATTTGAAGAAGAAAAGATTGAAAAATCAAGACTTTTTTTATAAGATGTGGTAAAATATTCTTATAAAAATGATTAGGAGAAGGAATATGGAATCACATTTGGTGAGAATTATCAATCGTCTTGAAGCAATGGCGAACGACGGTGGTACTTTGAAACGTAATTTTGAACGTGAAGGTATTGTTGTTGCAGAAGTGGCTTATAGCTATGACGAGGAAAATGGTTCAGTATTTACCTTGCGTGATGTCGCTGCTCGTGAAACGTACACGTTTGACAGCATTGATTTGATTGCGATGGAAATCTACGAATTGTTGTACTAAGAAAAGCTCTGGCACCGATAGGTGCTTTTTTCTTGCAGGAAAACGAATATTTTTTCAACAATATATTGCATAATTATTCAAATGTGTTATAATAGTTTTTAAACTGAATTTTAGGAGTAATTGAATGGATTTTTCTTTTTTGCCCGAGTACTGGGCCTATTTTAATTATGGAGCGCTTGTTACCTTAATTATCGCATTATTTTCTGTTTTCTTTGGTAGTATCTTGGGTACTCTCTTAGCTTTTGCCCAAAGAAGTAAATACAAGGCTCTTGTTTGGATTGCAAATGTTTATGTCTGGATTTTCCGTGGGACCCCAATGGTCGTACAGATTATGATTGCTTTTGCAATGACAAATTTTGTTGCACCAACATTTCAATTGGGGATTTTGGATGTGGATTTATCACGCTTGATTCCAGGCATTATTGTTATTTCAATGAACTCTGGTGCCTATGTGTCTGAAACGATTCGTGCGGGTATTAATGCAGTTCCAAAAGGTCAGTTAGAGGCAGCCTATTCTTTAGGTATTCGTCCTAAACAAGCTATGCGTTATGTCATTTTGCCTCAAGCAATTAAAAATATCTTGCCAGCTTTGGGGAATGAGTTTGTGACTATTGTTAAGGATAGCTCGCTCTTGTCAACTATTGGTGTTATTGAATTGTGGAATGGAGCACAGACTGTTGCGACAACGACATACTTAACTCAGACTCCGCTCCTCTTTGCAGCTTTCTACTATTTGATGATGACCAGTATTTTAACTCTAGGTATTCAAGCCCTTGAGAGAAAGTTGAATAAAGGAGGACACTAAGATGGCTGAAGCAATTATTTCAATTAAAGATTTGCACAAATATTTTGGAGATAATGAAGTATTAAAAGGGATTGACTTGGATATCCAACAAGGAGAAGTTGTTGTCATCATCGGGCCTTCTGGTTCAGGAAAATCAACTTTCTTGCGTACTATGAATCTTTTGGAAGTTCCGACTAAGGGAACTGTGACGTTTGAAGGGGTTGATATTACAGATAAGTCAAATGATATTTTCAAGATGCGTGAAAAGATGGGGATGGTTTTCCAACAGTTTAACCTGTTCCCAAATATGACGGTTTTGGAAAATATTACCCTGTCTCCAATTAAGACAAAAGGCATTGCAAAGGCAGAAGCTGATGCCAAGGCCAAGGAATTGCTTGAAAAGGTTGGTCTGCCAGATAAGGCGCAAGCCTATCCACAAAGTCTTTCAGGTGGTCAGCAGCAGCGGATTGCTATTGCGCGTGGTTTAGCAATGGATCCAGATGTCTTGCTCTTTGATGAGCCGACCTCTGCCCTTGACCCTGAGATGGTTGGTGAGGTCCTTGCGGTTATGCAGGACCTGGCTAAGTCTGGGATGACCATGGTCATCGTGACCCATGAGATGGGCTTTGCGCGTGAGGTGGCTGACCGTGTTATCTTCATGGATGGCGGCTACATCGTTGAAGATGGCACTCCGGAAGAAGTTTTTGAACTCACCAAAGAAGAACGGACCAAGGATTTCTTGTCTAAAGTCTTGTAAAATCAGCTCCGACATTGTTCGGAGTTTTTTATATTTTTTTGTGATTTTAGGAAGTGAGTGAGTCAAAAGGTTGAAAAATAAGGTATAATGAAGAAAAAAGTGAGGAGAATTCAAGAGATGGTCGTGATTGATGGAAAGGCTTTGGCAGTCAAAATGCAGACTGCCTTGGCAGAAAAAACAGCTCAGTTGAAGGCGGAAAAAGGCTTGGTACCAGGTCTTGTCGTTATTTTGGTGGGTGAAGATCCTGCTAGTCAGGTCTATGTTCGCAACAAAGAGCGTTCAGCCCTTGCAGCAGGATTTAAGAGCGAGGTGGTGAGAGTACCGGATACCATTTCAGAAGCTGAGTTATTAGAATTAATCGAAGGCTACAATCAAAATGATGCATGGCATGGTATTTTGGTGCAGTTACCTCTACCTGCCCACATCAGCGAAGAAAAAGTTTTGTTGGCTATTGATCCTAACAAGGACGTGGATGGTTTCCATCCGACCAATATGGGCAAATTCTGGTCAGGCCATCCGGTCATGATTCCCTCTACTCCAGCAGGAATTATGGAAATGTTCAAGGAATACCAGATTGAACTAGAAGGCAAGTCAGCCCTTGTCATCGGTCGTTCTAATATTGTTGGAAAACCCATGGCCCAGCTTCTGTTGGATGCTAATGCGACGGTAACCATTGCCCATTCTCGCACAAAAAATCTGCCAGAATTGGCTCGTCAGGCGGATATTCTTGTCGTTGCCATTGGCCGTGGACATTTTGTGACCAAGGAATTTGTCAAGCCTGGTGCAGTTGTGATTGATGTGGGTATGAACCGGGATGAAAATGGCAAACTGATTGGGGATGTCAAGTATAATGAAGTGGCAGAATTAGCTAGTTATATCACCCCAGTTCCAGGCGGGGTTGGTCCTATGACCATTACCATGCTTATGGAGCAAACTTATGAAGCCTGTGTCAGAAGTGGGAAATAGAAAAAATAGATGAGGTTGGCAAGAGCTGACCTCGTTTTTTTATGAGAAAATCCCCAGTCATTCGACTAGGGATTGCATTTTTATGGATTAGCAACTGAGAAGGTATCACCGTGTGCTATATCACCGTAGGTATAACCGAGGTCAAACCATTTTTTGCGTTGGGCAGAGGTCCCATGTGTGAAACTATCAGGGACAGTGCGGCCATAGGCTTCTTGCTGGAGGGTATCGTCACCCACAGCATGAGCTGCATTCATGGCTTCTTCGATGTCTCCGATGTCCAGCAGACCTTGACCTTCTACATATTTGGCCCATGCCCCTGCGTAGTAGTCAGCCTGCAGTTCTAATCGAACGTTGAGGGCATTTCCTTCTTTGTCGGATAACTGGGCACGTTTCTGATGGTAGGCACCGAGTGTTCCTAATTCATTTTGAACATGGTGACCAACTTCGTGGGCAATCACATAGGCCATGGCAAAGTCGCCTGCAGCATTGTACTTGTTGGATAATTCTTGATAGAAGGAGGTATCAATATAGATCTTACGGTCAGCAGAACAATAGAAGGGACCGGCTTGTGCTGAACCAGTTCCACATCCAGTCTGGGTTTGGTCAGTGTAGAAAACGAGGGTTGGAGCATCATAGGTATAGCCATTGTTAGCAAATTCCTGAGTCCAGAAATCTTCAGTTGTGCCCAAGACCTTACTCATGAATTCTGCATCCGCATCTGACACGCTGGTCCCAGTTGTGGTAACCTGACTGGATTGATATGGGTTGGAGCTAGTGGATGGAGAGAGTAGTCCACCAAGATTGGACATCCCACCAAAAGCGAGAAGGACGACCAACACTATCAATTTGCCTTTCCATCCTAAACGCGAAAACAGTAAACCTAATAAGAGATTTCCTCCAGATGACCCAGCAGAAAAGGAAGAACCTGAACTAGATCGGCCACGGCGGTCCTCAATATTAGAACTTTTACGTAAATCATCAATTTTCATATAAAACTCCTTGGAATTGCTATTAAAATTCCTATTTTCTCACAAACTATTATATAGTAAAATGCAGAAAAAAACACTGAAAAGCTATCGGAAATGAGAGGTCAGGTTCTGTATAAAAGTGCATTTTTTGGTATAATAGTAGGGATACAGACAGAAGGAGTGGACATGGTTGAATATTTATCGGTTAGCCATCTAACCAAGTATTTAAAATTAAAATTTGACCGCGATCCGTATTTGGAGAGGGTCTATTTGACTGGGCAAGTGTCCAATTTCCGTAAGCGTCCTAGCCATCAATATTTTTCGCTCAAGGATGATAAGGCGGTCATCCAGGCGACCATGTGGGCAGGCGTCTATAAAAATCTGGGCTTTGAGCTTGAAGAGGGAATGAAAATTAATGCGTTTGGTCGTGTGCAGCTGTACGAGCCAAGTGGATCCTATTCCATTGTCATTGAAAAGGCAGAGCCAGATGGTATTGGAGCCTTGGCTATCAAGTTTGAACAGCTCAAACAAGCTCTGACCCAGGAAGGCTTATTTAAGCAAGAATTCAAACAGGAACTGCCACGCTTTACCAAGAAAATCGGTGTTATTACCAGTCCGAGTGGAGCCGTTATTCAGGATATTATTACCACTGTTCGTCGGCGTTTTCCAGGCGTAGAGATTGTTCTCTATCCGACCAAGGTGCAAGGAGATGGGGCTGCTCAGGAGGTTGTTACCAATATTCAGAGAGCCAATGAACGGGATGACTTGGATGTTCTGATTGTTGGTCGTGGTGGTGGTTCTATCGAAGACCTCTGGGCCTTCAATGAGGAAATTGTGGTTCGGGCTATTTTTGAATCCCGAATTCCTATCATTTCCAGCGTAGGTCATGAAACAGATACAACTCTGGCTGACTTTGTGGCGGATAGACGAGCTGCTACCCCAACAGCTGCCGCAGAATTAGCAACACCTGTGACCAAGGCAGACTTACTGGGCTACCTCAATCAGCAGGAAAATAGAGCCTATCAGGCCATGACCAATCGTTTGAAATTCCTGAGAGGTCAGCTTGATAAGATTAGCCAGTCAGTCATGTTCCGGCAGCCTGAACGTTTGTATGATGGTTATTTACAAAAATTAGACCGCTTGACCAATCAATTGCAGACACGGATGAAGGAACTCTATAGCCAGCAGAAACAGGCTAGTCTCCTACTACAGCAACGATTACAAGGTGTGCATCCAGGTCGTAAAGTAGAGAGTTTCCAAGAGAGAATTATCCAGCAGGAACGACTCTTGAAGAGCAACATGGCCAATATCTATGATAATAAGATGGCCAAGGCGGATAAGCTGATTGAGGCCTTGACTATGCTGGATACCAGTCGCATCGTGGCCCGTGGCTACGCCATGATTCGTCAAGATGGTCGGGTGATTGATAGTGTAGAAAAGATACAAAAGGGTGAAAACCTAACCATCCAGATGAAGGATGGTCAACTTGATGTGGAGGTAAAACATGTCCAAACAGACGAAAACATTTGAAGAAAACTTAGCTGAATTAGAAGGAATCGTAACCAAATTGGAGCGAGGCGATGTGGCTTTGGAAGAGGCACTTGCTGAGTTTCAAAAAGGAATGGTCCTATCGAAAGACCTACAAAAGACACTTGCAGAAGCTGAAAAGACCTTGGTCAAGGTCATGCAGGCGGATGGCAGTGAAGTGGAGATGGACTAATGGTTGCCAGTAAATTGCAGCGACTTGAGGAAACCATGGCAGACTTTTACCAACCTCAGGTAGCAGAACGACTCAACCAATCGGTTCTTTATTCGCTACAGGCTGGCGGGAAGCGAATCCGCCCCTTGCTTTTATTGACCATCCTAGAGTCCTTTGGAATGGAATTAAAACAAGCTCATTACCAAGTGGCAGCCTGTGTCGAGTTGATCCATACGGGAAGTTTGATTCACGATGACCTGCCTGCTATGGATAATGATGATTACCGTCGTGGTCGCTTGACCAACCACAAGGTTTACGATGAAGCAACAGCTATTTTAGCAGGGGACAGTCTCTTTCTAGATCCATTTGGTTTCCTAGCCCAAGTTGATTTACCAGCTGAGACCATCCTTGCTCTCGTGAGAGAGCTTTCCCAGGCATCTGGGACCTTTGGAATGGTTGCCGGGCAGGTCCTGGACATGGCAGGAGAAGGACAGAATTTGACCTTAGAGCAATTACAAGCCATTCATGCCAATAAGACAGGGAAATTATTGACCTTTCCTTTTGTAGCAGCAGGTATCATTGCAGAACAATCGGACGCGGTAATCAGCCATTTGCGACAAGCAGGTCAATTAGTTGGTCTAGCCTTTCAAGTTCGGGATGATATTTTGGATGTGACAGCCACTTTTGAGGAAATCGGAAAAACTCCTCAAAAAGATGTAATGGCTGAGAAGTCTACCTACCCTGCTCTGATGGGCTTGGAAGCCTCAAAAGTATTTCTAGAAGATAGCTTGAATCAGGCAATCAACGAGCTAGATCAAGTGGCTAAACAAGTCCCATTTTCAACAAAAGAAATTAAAGAAATCATAGAAAGTTTACGAATCAATGGCTAAGGAAAGAGTAGATGTACTAGCTTATAAACAGGGGCTTTTCGAGACTCGGGAGCAGGCCAAACGTGGTGTTATGGCTGGACTGGTCGTATCGGTGATCAATGGCGAACGCTATGATAAACCCGGCGAGAAGATTGACGAGGGAATTGAACTCAAACTCAAGGGGGAAAAACTCAAGTATGTCAGCCGTGGCGGTCTCAAATTGGAGAAGGCCTTGCAGGTTTTTGACTTATCAGTTGAGGGTCAAACGACGATTGATATTGGGGCTTCGACAGGCGGATTTACGGATGTTATGTTGCAGGCTGGTGCCAAGCAGGTCTATGCAGTGGATGTCGGCACCAACCAACTGGCTTGGAAATTACGTCAGGATGAGCGTGTGATCAGCATGGAACAGTATAATTTCCGCTATGCTGAGTTAGCTGATTTTGAAGTGGGTCAACCAAGTTTTGCGTCTATTGATGTCAGCTTTATCTCCTTGAGTCTGATTTTGCCTGCCCTGCATAGCATTTTGGCAGATGGTGGTCAAGTCGTGGCTCTGGTTAAACCCCAATTCGAGGCTGGACGGGAGCAGATTGGGAAAAATGGGATTGTCAAAGATAAATCCGTTCACTTGAAAGTTTTGGAAGAAGTGACAAAAATGGCCGTGGAAACAGGCTTCTCAGTCAAATCCCTTAGCTTTTCCCCTGTTCAAGGTGGTCATGGCAATATCGAATTTTTAGCGCACTTAGAGAAATCAACTCAACCAAACCAGATTGACAAAGAGGTCATATCAACTACAGTCTATCAAGCACATGAGGAATTTAAAAAGGATGAATAAACGAGAACGATTAGAAGTCATTAAAGATTTGGTAGTCCGATTTCCTATTGATACACAGGAAGAAATTGTGGAACGTCTAGAAACTATGGGTGTTCATGCCACACAAGCAACGGTTTCACGTGATATCAAGGAACTTGGCATTATTAAGATTCCATCAGCAGATAAGGGATATATTTATGGTTTACCAAAATCTGGTAAAGCAAAAGTTACGACACAGAATGTTCTTGAATTCTCCATCATGGATAAAATGGTCAATCTACAGCTCGTTCCTGGTAGTTCTGCCGTTATCAAACGTCGAATCTGTGAACTATTTCAATCCCATATTTTTTCAATTATTGCTGACGATGATAGTATTTTTATCATTGTAAAAGATGAAGGAGTTATTCCAAAACTTGAACAAACGGTTAGAGGGTGGTAGCCATGTTATTAGAAGTATCTATCAAAAACTTCGCCATTATTGAGCAGGTCTCCCTCAATTTTGAAAAAGGGATGACCATCCTATCCGGTGAAACAGGTGCAGGTAAATCCATTATCATTGATGCCATGAACCTGATGCTAGGGGCTCGTGCGACGACAGATGTTATCAGACATGGGGCCGCCAAGGCTGAGATTGAAGGGCTTTTTTCCTTTGAAAATAGCAGAGCTCTCGAGCAGATTTTGCTTGAACAGGGGATTGAAGTAGCTGACGAACTCATTATCCGTCGTGAAATCCTACAAAATGGCCGTTCGGTCAGCCGTGTCAATGGGCAAATGGTCAATTTATCTGTCTTGAAACAGATTGGGCAATATCTAGTAGATATTCATGGTCAACATGACCAGGAAGAATTGATGAAGTCCCAGCACCATATCCGACTTTTGGACAGTTTCGGAGAAGATGAATTTTGGAGTCTTAAAGACCGTTATCAGACAACCTTTGATGCCTATCGTAGTCTTCGCAAACGAGTTCTTGAAAAGCAAAAAAATGAGCAGGAACACAAGGCGCGGATTGAGATGTTGGAATACCAAATTGCTGAAATCGAAGCAGCAGATTTGAAGTCTGGCGAAGATATTCAGCTCAATCAGGAACGAGATAAACTGCTCAACCACAAACAAATTGCAGATACTCTGACCAGTGCCTATGCACTGTTAGACAATGAAGATTTTTCAAGCTTGAACAACTTGCGCTCAGCTATGAGTGACTTGCAAAGTCTGGAAGAATTTGATCCAGACTACAAACAGCTCTCTTCTAGCCTGACAGAAGCTTATTATGTCGTTGAAGATGTGACCAAGCGTCTCAGTGATGTGGTGGACAATCTAGACTTTGATGGCAATCGTCTCTTGCAATTGGAAAGTCGTCTGGATTTGCTCAATACCATTACGAAGAAATATGGCGGAACTGTCGATGATGTTTTGGACTATTTTAGTAAAATCAGTGAAGAATACAATCTATTGACAGGCAATGATTTATCTGGTGATGATTTGGAAGTTCAGCTTAAGAACTTAGAGAAAGAATTGGTTGAACGAGCAGGTCAGCTCAGTCAATCACGCCATGAATTGGCTGTTGTTTTAGAAGATATTATTCGCCAAGAATTGCAAGACTTGTATATGGAGAAAGCTCGTTTCCAAGTTCGATTTACTAAAGGAAAATTTAATCGAGAAGGAAATGAAACAGTAGAATTTTACATCTCCACCAATCCTGGCGAAGACTTCAAGCCTCTGGTTAAGGTGGCTTCTGGAGGAGAATTGTCTCGCTTGATGTTGGCCATTAAGTCAGCCTTTGCCCGTAAAGAAGGTAAAACTTCTATTGTCTTTGATGAGGTGGATACAGGGGTGTCTGGACGTGTGGCCCAGGCAATTGCCCAGAAAATTTATAAAATCGGTCAATATGGTCAGGTCTTGGCTATCTCACATTTGCCACAGGTCATTGCCATCGCGGATTATCAGTTCTTTATTGAGAAAATATCCGACGAACATTCGACTGTTTCTCGTGTCCGTCTCTTGACCAAAGAAGAGCGTATTGAGGAAATTGCCAAGATGTTAGCCGGTGACAAAATCACAGATGCAGCCCGTAATCAAGCAAAAGAATTAGTAGAAAAAGGTTAGGCGACTAGCCTTTTTGCTTATGTCCAAAGTTTATTTTTTAGTTAAAATTTGTTATAATAGATGGCAAAATTGAAGAGAATTGTAGGATGAAATATGTCAAAGATTAAGATTGTTACGGATTCAAGTACGACTATCGAACCCAGTTTGGTCGAAGAATTGAATATAACAGTTGTTCCATTATCTGTAATGGTTGACGGAGTCGTATACTCTGACAACGATTTAAAAGAAGGAGAATTCTTAGAGCTCATGCGTGGGTCGAAAAACTTGCCAAAAACAAGCCAGCCCCCAGTAGGTCTCTTTGCGGAAACTTTTGCTGATTTGGCTAAAGACGGCAGTCAGATTATTGCCATTCTCTTGTCGCATGCCTTGTCAGGGACAGTAGAAGCTGCTAGACAAGGTGCAACCCTTTCTGGTGCTGATGTGACAATACTTGATTCAAGCTTTACAGATCAGGCTGAAAAATTCCAAGTTGTAGAAGCAGCACGCATGGCACAAGCTGGTGCCAGCAAGGAAGAAATCCTTGCAGCTATTGAAACAGTCAAAGAAAAAACGGAATTATACATTGGTGTATCAACCCTAGAAAATCTAGTCAAGGGTGGTCGTATTGGACGTGTTCAAGGGATGTTGAGTAGCCTACTCAATATCCGTGTCATCATGGAAATGAAAGACCATCAGCTGACTCCGATTGTCAAAGGACGAGGCAATAAGACCTTTAAAAAATGGCTGGAAGAGTTCACGGCAACTCTAGCAGATAAAAAAGTAGCCGAGATTGGCATTTCTTATTCAGGAACGGCTGATTTTGCAAATGAAATGAAGAGTCAATTACAAGAGTACGTCTCAAAAGAAATTTCTGTCTTAGAGACAGGCTCCATTATTCAAACTCATACCGGTGAGGATGCCTGGGCTGTTTTGATTCGTTATGAATAATAGGAAATTGATTCAAGGATTTGTTTACTTTTTCCTCTGTCTCTTGACATCCATATTGCTTTTTCACCATTTCATTCCCGTAGCTCCCTCTTTGTTAACAGACAAAGAAACTAGAAGTAATGAGCGGACTAAACTTACCTATATTGCTTTAGGTGATTCTCTGACTGAAGGTGTCGGTGATACAACAGGTCAAGGTGGGTTTGTTCCCCTACTTGCCCAATCATTGGTCAATGAATATGAGTATGAGGTCGATTACAAAAATTTTGGAGTTTCAGGAAATACAAGTAATCAGATTTTAAAACGAATGTCTGAGGATGAGTCTATAAAAGATTACCTCAAGAAAGCAGATTTCATGACATTGACTGTTGGAGGTAATGATCTCCGAAAAGTTATTTTGAGTAATTTTTCCAATTTAAAGATTTCAACCTTTGTAAAACCAGCCAAAGATTATAGTAAACGTTTAGAAACAATTATACAAACTGCTCATCAAGCCAATCCTAATCTTCCAATTTTTATAATAGGGATTTATAATCCCCTCTACCTTAGTTTTCCTGAATTGACAGAAATGCAGACCATTGTGGATAATTGGAACCTTACAACTGAGCAAACGACTCAAAAATTTGACAATGTCTATTTTGTAGCGATAAATGACTTGCTTTATAAAGGGTTAGATGGTGAAAGTGGCGTTAGCCAAATGAGTGGACAAGCTGGAAATAATTTACTTTTTGAAGAGGATAACTTCCATCCAAATAATACTGGTTATGAGATTATAAAGAAAGCAGTAATGGAGAAAATGAATGAGACAAAAGAGGCATGACAAAATCAATAGTTGGAAATGGCTGTTTCTTTCACTTCTGGCCTTGGTTTTTGGTGTTTTGTTGGTTCTTTTCACGAGAATCCAGTCTCCTAGGGAGGATTTTACGAGTCTCATTCAAGTTAGTCAAAGTGATACGAAAGTTGGTACTTTTTCAACCAACCGAGACCAGTTAAATCAATCCATAGCAAATTATCTAGAAGAATACCAAACGGATGATTTTAAGTATCAATTGTTTGTAACCAGTCAGCAAGTAGTATTTGAGGGGAGTTACCAAATTTTCGGTGTCAGCATTCCCTTATATCTTTATTTTCAACCGCACAAATTAGAGGATGGCAGTATCCTTCTTAGCATTAATGAAATTTCGGCTGGAACACTTTCTCTCCCAAAGGGAGAAGTTTTGGCATATATCCAGAAGAATTATAAACTGCCAAGCTTTGTAAAAATTGATTCTGAGGAAGCTCAAATTCAGCTTCAAATTACTGAGTTAGAAAACAGTTTGGGACTATATGGGAAAGCTAATACGATTGATTTGTATAATGATGAAATTATTGTTGATATATACAGAAAAAATAAGTAATTCAACATTAAAAACTTGACCAAATACTTAATTTTCGGTACTATATAAAGGTGAGTATAATCTCAGAAAATTATTGGAGGACATAGCAAAATGGCTAATAAACAAGATTTGATTGCAAAAGTTGCAGAAGCAACTTCATTGACTAAGAAAGATTCAGCAGCAGCTGTTGATGCTGTATTTGCAGCAGTAGCAGACTACCTTGCAGCTGGTGAAAAAGTACAATTGATCGGTTTCGGTAACTTTGAAGTTCGTGAGCGTTCAGCACGTACAGGCCGCAACCCTCAAACAGGTGCAGAAATCAAAATTGCAGCTTCAAAAGTTCCAGCATTCAAAGCTGGTAAAGCTCTTAAAGACGCTGTAAAATAATTCAGCATGAAAAAGCCCGTCATATCAAGCTTTCTAGCTTGTCCGACTTTTTTCTACCGTTTGTCAAGCTTATCAAGGTATTTGACGAAAAATATTTTGAGTTCAATAGTCAAAATAAGGAAATTGTTTTATTTTGGACTAAATTTTAGTGTAAAAAGTGCA
>NZ_POPB01000393.1 GCF_002964045.1 Streptococcus suis
ACGAATCATCTGGATGCTTGAGTTGAATATCAATTGAATGTTCTAGCAAGAGTTGCTCCTTTTCCTGTGCTTTTCTCTATTATAACAAAAATAGCCCAAACAAGGCTATTTTGTACTATTTTATCCATCAATGTCCCAAATAATCTTCCCAAATCGCATCAAAATCAGACATGGAAAAGGCAAAGCTGGCCGATTCCTCCAAAAAACGACTGACTTCATCGAAATTATCTGATTGCTTAGGAAAATCAGATTCATCAAAGGCATAATCTGCCAAGATAGCTACTGGTTCATTACTTTTCGGGTTGCGCTGGGTCATCAACCAAGA
>NZ_POPB01000394.1 GCF_002964045.1 Streptococcus suis
CAAAACAATCTGCCAATATTGTTCTAAAAAAGCGACAATGGTTTTGAGAACACAGGATGGAAAACCTACTTATGAAGGAGAACAAATCCAAATTGGTGGCAATGAAACCTACATCCCAGTTTGCCGCAAACATTATTTTTCACCAGAAATTAATGATTTACCCTAATTTTTGAAAACGAAATGAGAAGCGGCTGTAAACTGAGTATCTGTATAGAACTGAATTTGCCTATGACTCTGTGCCAATTTTCATGACTTATATACTACGGCAAAGGAACTGAATTCGGGCTACGAACTGTGCCTGTTTCATGACCTACATATTACAGAAAGGAAATGAACACGCCCTACAAGCTGTGTCAAAAAGATAATTTCTCCAAGTGTTTGTAACACTTGGTCAAAATTCCTATTTTGACTGTGCTTGCTTAACGGGCTTTGTATCTTAATTTTATGAACATCTACGATCAATTACAGGCGGTG
>NZ_POPB01000395.1 GCF_002964045.1 Streptococcus suis
CCACCCGTCACAAAAATACCTGCTGAATCATAACCACGGTATTCTAATTTTTCAAGTCCTTGAATCAAAATATCAGTTGCGTTTGTATTTCCTACAACACCAACGATTCCACACATACATATCACCTACGATGTTTGTTAACATCGGCTTTCATTTCTTTAAAAATTGGTCTAGTCTAATTTATATCTAAAAAGACCAGTGAAATCAGTATATAACAAGATTTCATCCTTGTCAACATTTTAATTGGTCTAGTCTAATTTCAAAATACAGATCCAGTCATCTCATACTCAATGAAAATCAAAAGTAGCCTAGGAA
>NZ_POPB01000396.1 GCF_002964045.1 Streptococcus suis
ATTTGAAGCTAACCCATCTGAAGAGCTTTTCCGTGCTGCTAGCTCAGCAATCGATAAAGCAGAAACTAAAGGTTTGATTCACAAAAACAAAGCAAGCCGCGACAAAGCACGTCTTGCATCAAAACTTGCTTAATAAAAAAAGAAACCTTCGGGTTTCCTTTTTTTTATCATTTTTAATTTACTTGTCTATATCCTATTCTACTTTTTTCCACTACTACCAAACATGACCAGCTTTTAATGAAATCAGATTAGTTGTTACTTCCAATTTGTTAACTCAAATGTCAGTGTTTGCTCGTTAAAATAATATTGAAAACCATCTACGTTACCTAAAGCATCGAAAAGAATATTGTTTTCTGTTGCAGCTAAATCAATGACTTGCTTTAAATCTTCTGATTTAGAAAATTGCACCAACACTTTTGTCTTGCCTGCTTGGACCTGACTTGCAATTGTCTGAACAAGGGTTTCCTGATTAAAACTTGTAAAGTAGGCATTGATTTGTTTATAGTAATTAAGCGAATTATCATCACAGCTAGGATAGGAAAGTTCTCTTGGTTGATAGTAATAATCATCACCCCAATAGCTTAATAAATCAGCATCTGCAACTCTTGTCCGATTCAAAAACTCATCCGTTACACATAAATAGTCATAGGAAATATCTGATATTTTTTCCGCTCCCATGGCTTGTTCAAAAACTGGGTCTCCCCAGGTTGTATCAACACCATAGAATTGCTGACCAATCTTTACCAAATTCCAGGCGTGGCCAAATTCTTCATTCGTTTCATTTTTTACAATCCCACCTACATAGATACATTCAATGTTAGCTAATTTACAAAGATACTGAAATGTCCTACTATAGCCCGCACAAACTGATTTTTTATCAAGCAAGACACTGGTTATGCTTTGTTTATCCCATGAAGAGTCTAAGTTTATCAAAGCTTCAAGGTCATAATCCGTTTCGTGAATAATAGTTTCATAAAAATATTTTACTTTTTCGTAGTCGGAACCCGATGGAGCCTGATTTAATATAGCGTTTGCCTTCACTTTCAGTTGTTCTTCTATGAATGTTACATCTTCCGGATAAGTCGGTTTTGACAAGTCAGAATAAATAATTCCATCCCGCATAGTGTCTGTTAGCCAATAATATTCTGGGTAATCATTGGCAACCGAAAAATATACTCTTGTATAAATTTCTTCGTTCACAGAATCAATATCAATTGTTTCTTCTTTTTTTCTGAGTCCATTCACAAATTGTAAATAAACACGACGTTCCTTGTCTGTATCTAATTGTTGAAAATAGAAGTGATTTATTGCCTCTTCTTTTATAGTAAGTAACTCTTGCTCTAGTTCTTCTTGTTTCACTGAAGATTCAAGTTGAATTTTCTTCAACTTTTGTTCCAATCCATTGCTTGTACAACCAACTTGCAAAGCAAGAGTTAGTATTAACAAAGACGATGCTATCAAATAAAAAGTTGTTTTTTTATTCTTCATTAAATCCTCCATTATTATACTAGTATAGCATAAGATTGACAAAAACTGACTCGCAAAAGCGAGTCTGTTTATTTGGGTATTCTAACTTCAAATACAGTTCCTTTAGGTTGATTATCTCGAACAGAGATATGACCATTTAATGTTTTAATAATTTGTTTTGCTAAAGATAGGCCAAGGCCAAAACCGCCTTTTTGACGTGTTCTTGCCTTATCGACACGATAAAATCGGTCAAAAATCTTCTTTTTATCTTCATCACTGATGCCCAATCCATTATCAGCAACTGTAAAATAAGCATATCTATCTTTTATATTTGCTGTTAATTGGATGATGCCATCCTCGTCAGAATACTTCATAGCATTGTCAAATAAAATAGTTAGCAATTGTTTGACCAAGACTTTATCCGTTCGAATAGTTTGGTGAATCAAATTGTTCACAGTCAATGTCTTACCATTTTCATCGGCAATCATACTATAGTTTTCAAATATTTCATCAAAGAAGGACGGCGGAACATCAACCATATCTACATTCAAACCATCATCACGTCGCGCTAAATTAAGTAGGTTAGTCGTTAGCAACCGCATATTTCGGACCTCTTCAAGGCTGGAACCAATACTTTCGCTACTTTCCAAAATCGTTGCTTCTGGATGTCTGAAAAGACTTTCCAGACGGTTTTGTAAAACAGCAAGTGGTGTCCGTAACTCATGACTAGCATTTTCTACAAAATCTTTTTGTTTTTGATAGCTAATCAAAATCGGCTTCATACTGATATTTGATAAATAAATACTTGCAATAATCGATACCAACCAGGCTGAAACCATAACTACTAAAACAGTCGACTCATAGGTTGATATAGAAGATTTTATTTGGGTAATATTGACCAGAATAGTTGCACATTTTATATCATAACCAGAGTAATTGCCTAAATCAGAATCCGACAATTCAATCGTAACATACCGATAGTATTCATTTAAACCAAATGTAGTATCGACTTCTAGTTCTTTAATCTCGCCCAAATTTTTCTTGTCTAATTTCAATTCAGAAAGACCTGTAAAATTATCTGGATTGATTAATTCACCACTAGTATTATATAGTAAAACATGTGTATTCGTTCCTAGACGAATCTGATCACCAGTTTTCTTCTCCTTAGGAGGAGTCGGTTCAACTGAGGAAGCCGTTGTCGAAGAGGATGCTTGAAAATCTTCTGTTGGAGAGTCTTGTATAATAAATTCCGAATCCGGTTCGTAGGTCCGAGCAATTGCAAATCCAACTAATAAGGCCGGCTCATTTTGAATTCGTTTCAAAGTATTATCGGTATTTTGATACATTGTAGAACGCATCAATTGAAAAATAATAACGGTAATCAATCCAAAAATTAAGGTAAAAACAGCAAAATACCGTATAAAATAAGAAAATTTATCTGTATCAACTATTTTTTTCAATTGTTTAGGCATTCTTCAAAATATATCCAACACTGCGTAGAGTTTGTAAATTCTCTCCAAATGTTGTTCCTTTCAATTTTTTACGAATTTTTGAAACATATACCTCTACAACAGAAATGGTTGTATCGCTATCAAATCCCCAAATTCTGTCAAAAATTTGAGTTTTCGGAAGAATAACATTTTGATTTTGTAAGAAGTACACCAACAAATCAAATTCTTTTCCTAACAGTTCAACTTCAGTACCATTAACAGTCGTCGTATTAGTAGACATATCAACAGTGACGTCTCCGTAGGTGAGGGTATTTTCGTTAAACTTACCCGCTCTCTTTAACAGAGCTTGAATACGCATCTTCAATTCTTCTAAGTAAAATGGTTTGGTCAAATAATCATCTGCGCCTAATTCAAAACCGTGTCCCTTATCTTCCAAACTTTCTTTAGCAGTTGTGATAAGAACAGGAGTCGATATACCTTTTTCCCGTAATTCTTTTAGCACTTGGAAGCCATCTTTTTCAGGTAACATCAAATCTAACAAAATGAGATCATAAACCCCTGTCTCTGCTTCATAAATTCCTTCTTCACCATCAAAAACTTGCATGACATCTGCGAAATCATCCAAAAAATCGAAAACTGAATTTGAAAGGCTTAAATCGTCTTCTACCAATAATATTTTAATCATCATTTTCTCCTTTATAAATCACAAAACAACCAAAGACCTGAGCAATCATTGCACGGCCTTTGAGGTGGAATAGTTACGTCAAAATTTCTAGTCTCTTATTTGATAAATGAATATCGAACTTCAAGAATGCTTTTTTTAACTATTTCCAATTATGAATTTATTATAACATGGAATAGGGAAAAACAGAAATAACAAAGTTATTGATTTGATCTATTGCTAGTACTGCTACTATCTGTAATTTGAGATTTAATTTCTTGATTTTTTTCTTTCAAAGCATTTACTTCATCTGAAGAGGTATTGGATGTAGAATTCTTAGAAGAATTCGATTGAGTAGCTCCGCTTGTCGCATCTGGAGGTGTCATCCCTTGCTTATTGCCATTTTGACCTGGTGGCATACCTTGCATTTCTCCTCCTTGCCCTTGTGGCATTCCTTGGCTATTACCGCTTCGACCTGGAGGCATGCCTTGCATTTCTCCTCCTTGTCCCGGTGGCATACCCTGCATTTCTCCACCTTGACCTGGAGGCATATCCTGCATTTCTCCTTCTTGGCCTGGAGGCATACCTTGTGAAGGAGCTGCTTGTGAAGTTTGACCGCTAGTTGTTGTAGCATTTTGAGCTAATGCAGCTTGACTTTGGGTCGATACAGCTGTAGATGTTTTTGAAATACTCATCCCTCCAGCAAAACCGAGAGTAGCTGCTGAGATTGCAACTGCTGCTAAGACAGTCTTCGATGTAACCGCCCAATAACAAAGTATATTGAAAAGGCTCCAAAGTCCTATCGACTCTGGAACCTTTTTCTATTTACATGCTCTCTTAATTTTTTCCTTCCATGGCAAATAAGCCTCCAGCACCTCCTTTTTTGCGAGTGTCTCCTCATTAGGTAAGTGTTCTAGAAGATAGTTCATATATTTCTCTGCATCAAGTCCGTGTCGCTTAGCTGTTTCTAAAAGACTCAAAATGACAGCTGTTGACTTGGCTCC
>NZ_POPB01000397.1 GCF_002964045.1 Streptococcus suis
AAAATAACAAGATCAGCTGGGCCATTTTCAGCAAGATAGCCAGCATCAAGACCATAGAGCTTGGCTGGATTAATCGTCATTTTCTCCAGCAATTGCACGAGTGTCAAATGCCCTTCTTCTACCAAGTGAGTCAGGCCAAGCGAAAGCGAGGTTTCCAAGCCTGTCATTCCTGAAGGAGCTTGCGTAAGGTCCTCTACGTTTTTCTCATCTGCGTGATGAGGAGCATGATCCGTCGCAATGACAGAGATAACACCAGATTTCAACCCACCAATCACAGCCAAGCGATCACTTTCT
>NZ_POPB01000398.1 GCF_002964045.1 Streptococcus suis
TCTATTTTCTATGTTTAAGGAATTTAATAAAGAATTTTATCGGAGTTTGAATTTTTATTTGATGATATTGTTGCTTCTAGGAAGTATAGGAGAATGGCTAAATAAGGGACCTAGCCTCTGGCTTGCACTCTTGCTCTTTGCTACTGTCGGTACTACCCGTAGTGCCTTTTGGTCTAAAGAATGGACCTTAAAAGCAAATTGGCAAATCTATCTCTGCATCGCATTCTTGCTGGTCGGGGCTTGGATTGAATTTTTTAGTTAGATTGAAAGGAGCGTAGAATGCGTTCCTTTTTTCTTCCAAAATGGACTGAGATTTTCTGCTAAAGATGGTAT
>NZ_POPB01000399.1 GCF_002964045.1 Streptococcus suis
GCCTTGAAAAAAATTTCCAACCGTATGAATGTGGCGAAGACGAATCAATTTGAACTCTAGGGCTAAAAATAGGAGGATTAAGCCAATAATACTTCCCGGAATAGGAAGATGAAAAATAGTCGAAATAGCTTCCCCTAAAAATGAAAATACTAGAATAATCATAAACTGAACATATAGTTTCATCTTTACACCACCTTAAATACTACTAATCCATCTGAGGTCATTCTCTTTTAGTCCAGAAAATCCCTTAATGTTAGTACTGTTATTAAGTT
>NZ_POPB01000004.1 GCF_002964045.1 Streptococcus suis
AATCGCTAGTTTTTATCAAAAAATAATTTCAAAATAGAAAGGAACTTGTCCCATCCAAAATTCCAGATAACTAGAACTTACTTTGAGACGTCTCAGAGCCAGTAACTTTAGTGGCTCTTTGTCAACTGTAGTGGGTAGATGAAAAGCTAACACCTAGAGAGGACGAAATTCGTTCTCTCTTTTTCAATATTCAAAGCGATGTAAATCTTAGTTTTAAAGTTCTTT
>NZ_POPB01000040.1 GCF_002964045.1 Streptococcus suis
TCAAATTGAAAAACCACCTCGGAGCAGATTTCTTTGATGTAGCAGGCCAAACGGATGCTGAAAAAATCTTCGGTGCAGGTTTTGGTTCCCTTGGACCAGTCGGCTTGCCAGAAAACATCAAGATTATTGCAGACCGCAAGGTGCAAGATGTGAAAAATGCTGTTGTCGGTGCCAACGAAGACGGTTTCCACTACACAGGTGCCAATGCGGGACGTGATTTCCAAGTGACTGAGTATGTGGATATTCGTGAAGTCAAGGAAGGCGAACCTT
>NZ_POPB01000400.1 GCF_002964045.1 Streptococcus suis
AGAAGGCCTTTTTATTTTGTCCAGATGAGGTGGTTTAAGCACCAAAACAGCTATTTTTCCCTAAAAACAGTAAAAAAGACAAACACCAAAACGATGTTTGTCTGCAATCTGAAATCTCGGCTTATAAGGCCGAGATTTTTTGCTGCGTAATCGAAAATTCTAGAGAGTGTATTCCACGGTAATGTACTCATGGTGCTGTTTGAGCGTATCAAGGATATGGGGTTTCTTGGCTACAAGTTGCCTCATGATGTCATGTTCCAGTTCATGAAGGTGAATTTTTATTTTTACTTGCATACCTTGCTTATAGATATGAATATCCATGTCCTCTGTTTCCTCTAGGTACTGTTCAAGAATATCATATAAACATTCTTGAATTTCCGGAAGATGTACGGTTCCATGTGCTAGTTCTGTAAAGGAAGATATCAGTTGAAAGAGCGGTTCTTTGAAAGAAATGATTGCAAGGGCAACGGTCACAAAAAAATCACCTGTATAATGCAGAAAATCCAGAGGGCTCTTGTTAGGGATAAAAGCTACAAATAGAAAGGCTACCCCAATGGTCGCTGAAATCAGACCATCAATCAGGTTGCCCTTGGCCTCGGCGGCGATGATGGTCGAAATATTGCCGATTTTTTGATTCATATAGCGATTGTAGGCATAAAGACCAAAACAGACAAAGAGCATTATACTGGTGTAGGGGATAACAGGTCCAGTGGTCATCTTGTGTGCAACGCCATGGACAAAGTAAGCAAAGGCGGTTGCGGCTGTTTCAAGAACAGCAAAAACAAGCAGGAGTAAGGTAGCCAAGGATTTCATAATGGCATAGAGTGGTTCAAGAAAGTGAAGTCCTTGAGGAAAGGTTGCTGTTTTTCGGTGGCTATTTTTGGAAATATAGACAGCAACAATTGATGATACAAAAGCAATTAGGGAGAAGACACTGTCCAAGAGAAGGGCGTTTAAATCGGTCATAATGTAGACTGCGAGACCTGCCAAACCACTGAGCCCATTGACTAGGGCAGAGATGGTTAAAGAGCGCGCTTCAATTTTCTTTGGATCCATTTCATCTCCTCCTTAACTGGTTCTATATATTCAGTATACTATATTTTGTAATCGGTTTCAAAAATCTTGCCTTAAAGAAAAAGAGGGTCTTCCCTCTTTTATGGTAAATCAATTTCCATGACAATCGGTGTGTGGTCTTGGCGGGCACCAGAATCAATCATGTCTGACTTGGTTACCTTATCAGCGATACGGTCGCTGACCAACCAGTAGTCAATTCTCCAGCCTGTGTTGTTGATTTTGCTGGTACGGCTACGTTGAGCCCACCAAGTATAGGCGTTGAGGACATCCCCATGTAAGTGGCGGAAGGTATCAGTAAATCCTTTAGCAAGTAGATTTGTAAATCCTTCCCGCTCTTCGTCTGTAAATCCTGGTGACTGGCGGTTGCTAGCCGGGTTGGCCAAGTCTATTTCCTTGTGGGCAACGTTGTAGTCACCTGTGGCTAGGACTGGTTTTTGGCTGTCAAGCTGTGATAGGTATTCAGCATACTGAACGTCCCAGATTTGGCGGTCTGAGAGTCTCTTCAAGCCATCTCCAGCATTTGGCGTATAAACCTGGGTAACATAGAAGTCGTCAAACTCTAGCGTGATGATGCGTCCCTCAGAATCCATAGTAGTTGGCGCACCAATCTCTGGGAAAGTAATGGTCGGTGTCAGGTGGTTTTTATAGAGGAAGAGGGTACCAGCATAGCCCTTGCGTGCAGGCTCAACAGATGAACGCCAGGTATTTTCATAGCCAGGGAAGTAGCTTTCAAGGATTTCCAAGTGTTTTTTTGTCGGTCCCTTGTCAGAGAGTTTGGTTTCCTGAATGGCGATAATGTCAGCATCTTCAGCGACCAGCGTGTCAATGACGGCGCGTGATAGGAGGGCGCGTGGGGATTCAGCTGTCAGAGCAGCATTGAGGGAATCAATGTTCCAAGAAATGAGTTTCATATCGGTTCCTTTTCTAGTTTCTTACTGTTTTACATTATACCAAAAATCCCTTTTTCAAGCGAACAAGGGAATTTGAAAAAATTTTTCAATTTTTGTGTTACAGTATTAAAAGTATGGTACAATAGTAACAAAGAAATCTTTGTTTTCGGAGGTTGTTATGAAAAGAAAATTGATTGGCTTTGCCTGGCTAGCTCTCATTCTAGAAATGCTAGTCTATTACTGGTATCAGTTGCCGGCTATCAATGTCTTTAGTCTGGGTTTCTGGGTCTTTGTCTTGCAGTCAACAGCCCTGGCCTGGTTGATTTTGCTTTTTAGCAATCCAGCAGGACTTGTTCAACAAGCGACCAAAGTCACTGGTCGACAACGTCAGGTGACAACCTACAATATCAATCCTAAACTGCCTGCCTTTCTTAGTTGGACTGGTCGCCTCTGGCTCTTGGTGGTTCTTGCCTTGGTTGGACTGGGGATTTTCAACTCACCTATCTTTCGGGCTAAAGATTATGCGGCGGTCATTTCAGTAACGGATGCGGATTTCAAGTCGGATTTCCCAGAAACAGATATTTCCAAGCTGGCCCTTTTAGACCGTGCTTCGGCTGAGAAAATCGGTGATACCTATCTGGGCACCATCGACAAGGTTTCCCAGTTCGGTATTTCAGATGATTACCGTCAGATTACCATCGGTCAGCAGCCTTTCCGTGTGTCGCCCTTGGAGTATAAGTCTTTTTGGAAATGGCTGAGCAACCATCAAGACGGGATTGGCTACTATGTGAAGGTCAATCAGACAACAGGGAAAGCAGAGCTTGCCAAGCTGAGCAAGTCCATGCATTACTCAGATTCCGAGTATTTGTTCAATGACACCCTGCGTCATCTCCGTCTGCAATACCCAACAACCATTTTTGGAAAACCGTCCTTTGAAGTGGATGATGAGGGCAATCCTTACTATATCGCAACCACCTATCAGCCAAAATTTGGTCTGTCTTCCAATGACCCGACAGGTGCCATTGTCTTGGATGCAGTGACTGGCGAGAGCAAGGAGTATAGTCTGGCAGAAATTCCTGAATGGGTGGACCGTGTCTACTCGGCTAGCAATGTTATCAGCCGTGTTGATGACCACTATACCTATCAAAATGGCTTCTGGAATACCATTTTCAGCCAAACAGGTGTCAAACACACAACTGACAGCTATAACTATATTTCCATCGGTTCTGATATTTACCTCTATACAGGCATTACCTCAGCTACAGCTGATTCATCCAACCTTGGTTTTATTCTGGTCAATATGAGGACCCGTGAAATCACCAACTACAAACTAGCTTCTGCGACAGAAACGGCAGCTCAAGAATCCGCCGAAGGAGAGGTACAGGAAAAAGGCTATCAAGCAACTGCTCCAAGTCTGGTCAAATTGGCAGACACGGCCTACTATCTGGTCTCTCTCAAAGATGATGCTGGTCTAGTCAAATCCTATGCATTGGTCGATGCGGAAGATTACCAACAAGTGACTGTCAACAATGACGTTGCCAACCTGATTTCTCAGGTAACTGGAAGAGATGCCACAAGTCTAGCTGGTCTAAGTACCAATGAATCTGGGGAAGTTGAAGAAGCTGAGGTCATTTCTGGTAAGGTAGAAGCCTTGGCCAGCCAGATGATTGCCGGTTCGACAGTCTACTATATCCAATCAGAAGGCCAGATTTACAAGGTTAAGGCAACAGAAGATAGTACAGACAAGTTGCCATTTATCAAGGTAGGAGATAGCTTTACAGGTCAATTGGATAAGAACAATTACCTAAAAAATATCACCCTTAGCCAAGAATAAGAAACAAGAGCAGGACTTGTCCCAGGGGCACCCTGTTCTTTTCTTTGCCATATCTCGTGCCAAATTTTGTTGGATGATGTATAATGATACGGTGTGTTATTGTTTGAATGGATGTTTCAGAGTATTGATACGAACGACATCCGTTTTCAATGACAATCTAACGGAATAGAGGAAGGAATTTATGAATATTTTTAGGAAAAAACAGTCAGTGTCTCGCAGTAGTCAGATGCGACGGCATTTGGGGCTTGTTGATTTGATATTTTTAGGAATTGGTTCTATGGTTGGGACAGGTATTTTTACAGTGACTGGTCTAGCAGCTGCGCAATATGCAGGTCCTGCACTTGTTATCTCCATTGTTATCGCAGCGATTTCAGTTGGTTTAACTGCCTTGTTTTATGCTGAATTTGCATCTCGGATTCCTACCAACGGTGGCGCTTATGGCTATCTATACGCCGTATTTGGTGAATTTCCTGCATGGTTAGCAGGTTGGCTGACCATAATGGAATTTTTAACAGCGGTGTCTAGTGTGGCTTCAGGCTGGGGAGCCTATCTAAAAGGGCTGCTGGCTCATTTTGGAATTACTTTACCAACTGCCTTAAATGGGACTTTCAATCCAGCAGCAGGAACCTATATCGACCTTTTACCAGTCTTGGTCTTGATTTTTGTAATCGGGGTTGTTCTGTTGAACTCAAAAGCAGCCCTGCGTTTTAACTCGGCATTGGTTGTCTTGAAATTCTCTGCCTTGGCTTTGTTTATTGTAGCTGGTATTTTCTTTATCAAACCAGAAAACTGGTCTAACTTTGCTCCGTTTGGTTTTGGAGCTATCTATGGTGGACAGGCAGGGATTATGGCAGGTGCTTCCCTGATGTTCTTTGCCTTTCTTGGTTTTGAGTCTATTTCCTTGGCGATTGACGAAGTGAAAAGCCCTGAGAAAAATGTACCCAAGGGCATCGTTTTGTCCCTTTCTATCGTAACTGTTCTCTACATTGTCGTGACCCTGGTTTTGACAGGAATGGTTCACTATAGCAAACTCAATGTAGCGGATGCAGTTGCCTTCGCCCTACGTGAAGTTGGTTTGGGCTGGGCTGCAAGTTATATTTCCGTCGTGGCTATTTTGACCTTGATTACGGTATGTATTTCGATGACCTATGCCTTGTCTCGAATGGTTTACTCTATCAGTCGTGACGGACTGTTACCCAAATCACTGAGCCAATTGACTACGACTAGCAAGGTTCCTAAAAATGCAACCATTCTAGTTGGTATCTTTGCGGCAATCTGTGCAGGTATTTTTCCCTTGGCTAGCATTGCCAGCTTCCTCAATATTTGTACACTTGCCTATCTGGTACTGCTGGCGTTAGGTATTATTCGTCTACGTCAGGTTGATGGTCTGCCAAAAGAAGGGCAATTCAAAACGCCATTTGTACCAATCTTGCCAATTCTTTCTATTATTATCTGTCTGTCCTTTATGTTCCAATACAGTCTAGATACTTGGCTTGCCTTTGGTATTGCGCTGGTAGTTGGAACGGTGATTTACATTTTCTATGGCTATCGTCATTCTGAAGTGAAATAGGTTTCATCCCTTCGTCATTTGAAGGGATTTTTTCTACAATTTTATATAATTAGTGGTATAAATTGATGAAAAAGTAGTATAATATATGTAATAATTGGAGAAAGGAGTTTTGGC
Source organism: Streptococcus suis (assembly GCF_002964045.1). Lineage (GTDB taxonomy): Bacteria > Bacillota > Bacilli > Lactobacillales > Streptococcaceae > Streptococcus > Streptococcus suis_U. The sequence continues at coordinate 5,483 of NZ_POPB01000400.1, forward strand.
CATGTCTAATAGTGATATTCGTGCAAAGGCCTCTCTTATTCGTGAGAATACTGAGGGGATGTTGGCCTTGTTTATGGCTCCGGTCTTGATTTCGTTTTTGTCAGGATTGGCTGAGCTAAGCTTGAAGCAATTTTGGGGACATGCTAGTTTTGTCTTTTGGGGATCTACCATTGTGAAAGACGGTGTGACTTTTACTCAAAACTATATTTCTGTTGGTCCGTCAGTCATTTTTGATTTATTTGCCCAGTGTTTGATTGTTACAGCTTGCTTTCAGTTGCTTGGACTTGTGAGAAGAAGGCGTGACAAGGTTAGTTTCAAGGAGTGTTTTAGTCTCCTGGATGGAAAGAATTTTTTGCCAGTCCTGCTAACGACCATGTTGAAAATGGTGGTTCTTTATGTAGCCGGCTTTCCAGCTGTTATTGGCTCAGCACTGCTTAGTATTTCATTCTTCAGTACAATTGTCATTATTGGTGCACCCATAGGCTATCAGCCTGATTTTTCTGGTTTTTTTGGCTCTTCCTATTTTCAAATGGGAGTTGTATTGATACTGATTGGCTTGATTTGTAAGCTATTCGTAGATTATGGACTCTGTCAGGTTCATTTTCTGCTCTACGATCATCTGGAAAATCACACCTATTCTTCCCCTTTCAAATTGTTCAAACAAAGCTGGCAATTGATGAAGGGCAACAAGTGGCGTCGTTTCATGCTTGACTTGTCATTTATTGGCTGGTTTATCGGTATTTTACTGACTTTTGGTTTGTTGGCCTTGTATGTTTATCCATATTATTGGACCTGCCAAGCCCTGTTTTATGAAGATTTAATTGTTAAAAATCCATTGAAATGGACAAAAACGAGTTCTGTATATTCTTCATCAGTGATATAAAATGTTTTAGTTCAATTTCAGTCGAGATTGAACTTTTTTTTATAGGAATCATGGAAAGCGTGTTCACAAAGTGGTATAATGTATAATAAGTTAAGTTCTGGGAGGAAAAAAGTCCATGTCTAGAAAGGAATTGATTGAGCAGGCAGCTATTTTTAGGGAGCATACCAAGGGGATGACCCTGGCCTTTTTACCATTACTTTGTACCCTCGTTTTATATACCATTTATCAACTCGTGTATTTCGTGAATTCTATATTGAAAATCAAAGAAGACAGTGGGCTAGTTTTAGAAAGACTGCACCAGCTATTTTCAACTTCAATGGTCATGACAATTTTTACGACATTAATCTATTGTCTTCTGATTGGTATGGTGAGTTTTTATTTACTACAATTGATTAGAGGGGACAGAGTGAGATTATTCTTTAAAGATAGTTTTTCTCTTTTTATGAGTGAATGGAATAAACCGATTTTACAAACCTTGCTTAGCCATTATTGTTTACATTTTGTAACAGGTCTCCCTATTCTCTTCGGTTTTACTCATTTTATGCAAGGTCTCATCATGGCTAGTCTAATGATTCTCTCACCAGGGGCAATGGCAGAGCTGGCTCAATTTGAGCCTAAAAATATGATTGATCTTGGATTATCCGTTTTTCTATTTGGCTTCCTTCTTTATCTGGCTGTCTATTATACTTATTCACAGACTATTTATATCTTGTTTGACCAATTAGATAATGCAAGCTTTACCAGTCCGATTCCTATTTTGAGGGAAAGTCGGTTGCTTATGCTTGGTAACTATATTAAAAGAATTCGATTGGATTTAGCTTTTATAGGTTGGTTTGTTGGATGTTGGTTAACTCTAAATCTCCTTTCAATCTATGTATTACCATACTACCAAACTTGTAAGGCTCTATTTTATGAAGAAATAAAAAACGAAAGACTGTCAGCTAGTGAATAGCTGACAGTCTTTCTTCATTATTGAGCTGTATTTTTATTTTTAAAGTAGAGGTCGTAAATCAACCAAGCAATCATGAAACCTTGAACGATTAGACTGATAATAGAACCTTCTACACCGAACACACCACCTGACAACCAATCTGGGCCAGATGTGTTTACGGCGATAAAGGCCTGGCCTGCCTGACTTCCACTGACAGGAAAGGCAAAGACATTTCCTTGGAAGCAGTTCCATGCGGCGTGGATGCCACTGATGACCCAGAGATTGCCAGTTTTTAACATTACTAGGCAGGCTAGAATGGCAAAGAGTGTCAAGTCAAGAAGAGGGATGAGGGAAATGCCGTCATTACCAAGATGGAGAAAGGTAAAGAAGAGGGAAGAAACCAGAATACCGACAGGAATATTATGTTTGGCAGAAAGGGATGAAAACATCCAACCACGAGTAAGCAATTCTTCGGTCGTACCTTGCACAGACCAGGCTAAAACTAATACAAGAAATTCACCGAATAATTGGGGCGAAAACTGAACAGATGAAATCCGAATTGCCCCAAAGCCCCACATAAGTAGAACGCAGGTTATCAACATAGCTGCACCAATTCCCCATCCAAGTATGAAGTCTTTGAAGGCTCCTTTTTTTGTCATCCCAAGCCCAAGCCAAGGACTTTTTTCTACGAATCTTGCCCAGAGTATGATGGTAAGACTGATGAAGGCAAAGGCCAATAATTCAAGACTGAGTGTCACAAAGGCATTATCTATGAAAATGAAAAATAAGGGCATAAAGGCAAAGTAGCCAACTGTTTCAGCTACTGCCATCAAGACCAGTGCGGTAATAGGCGATAGGATAAAATTGAGATTAAAGCGTGATTTGGCTTTTTCTGAAATGAATGCTGTTTTCATATTTTTCTCCTAGTTTGTATTTAGTACCAGTCTATCATATTTTCCTATGGAAAACTAGACATCATTTTGATAAGCGTGATATAATGATACAAAAGTATAGAAGGAGATACATCATGCATTTACAGGATTGGCTATCAGATTTTCAATTTGGAGAACACCAATTGGTAGGTCCATTTTTTTATGCGACTCCTGTGGCGCTCCGATTTGAGATTGGTCCTGCGGATGAGGCTGAGCAGCTACCTAGAAAAGTGTATCTGGATAGGGCTTATGCGCGTGCGGTTGAGCTTTTGGAGCTGGCTAGTTCAGGATACGACTATGTGGTTCTTTCACTGCTTCGCCAGGAAGATAGGGACATCGACTCTTACCTTTGGCATTTTACATCGAAATTTAACTTTAACAAGTGTCCTGAGCCTGAGCTGATAGAAGTGGAGGACTGGGCAGGTGATGTGCTGGTCTATGAACGCTATCTTTTTCCGGTCGCTGACCAAGATTTGAAAGCTTTGTTGAGGGAGATTGTGAGGGCTGCCCATGGTGGTTTTTACTACCTTTCTGCTTCTCTTATCTTTCTATCTAGCAAGGAAAAGGTTCTGTATCATTGCTATGACGATAGGGGAGTAGATATCGCTTTGGTGGATGATGACAAGCGTCGCCAGCTCTTTAAAGATTGCCATGACCTGCTTTTTGACTACGATATGGAGGAGATGGAGAGGAGGATGGAGAGATAGAAATCCTTGTCTAAAGATGGTATACTACATCTGGAATCAATATTTGAAGGAGATTTTATGGAAATTGATAACCGACTGGTGCTCCTAGGGGATCAGTTAAAAGAACATTTAGGAAAAGGCAGTAAAGTTAAGATGGCTGCAGCAACTTTTTCCATGTTTGCTTATCAGTCTTTAAAAGAAGAGCTCGAGCAAATTGAAGAGCTGCAATTTATTTTTACAAGTCCAACCTTCACGACCAACGAAGTCGCCAAAGAATACCGTGAATATACTATACCCAAGAAACAGCGAGAATCATCTATATTTGGAGCTGAGTACGAGCTCAAATTGATGAACGAGCTAACCCAAAAATCCCTGGCCAGAGAATGTGCCGACTGGGTGCGTCGAAAGGCTCAGTTTAAGTCAATCAATGTCCATGAAGAAATTGACAACGGCATTCGGATTGAAAACGGTCAAATCATCGCGGTTGACAAGCTGAAAAACTTTGACCGTAAGGAATTGGGCTATGAAAATTCACTTTTTAAGTCCAGTCGCAATCTCTACACAGAGCCACAAAGTTTGACCTATCTACGAAACTTTGAAGACTACTGGGAAAATGATGAATATTTCCGTGATGTGACCGAGGAAGTTTTAGAAAATCTGACCCTGGCCCATAAGGAACATTCGCCAGAGTTTCTCTACTATGTCATGCTTTATAATATCTTTAGTGAATTTTTAGAAGATGTCAATCAAGACCAACTGCCAAATGAACATGTTCAGTATAAGGAAACCAAGATTTGGAATCTCTTGTATGATTTTCAAAAGGATGCGGTCAAGTCGCTGATTTCAAAATTGGAACGATACAACGGCTGTATCTTGGCGGATTCGGTCGGTCTAGGAAAAACCTTTACAGCTCTTGCTGTCATGACCTACTATGCCTATCGAGGCAAACGGATCTTGGTTCTTTGTCCCAAAAAGTTGGAGCACAACTGGAATATGTACCGTCACGATTATGTCAACAATCCCATTTACGACCGCTATCTCCAGTATGACGTACTTTACCATACAGACCTCAGCCGTGACAAGGGAACATCAAATGGCATTGATTTGGCACTTAATCGTTGGGATACCTATGATTTGGTGGTTATTGATGAATCACACAATTTTAGAAACGGTGGATCATCTGATGCCGATATTGAAGAAGGTCGTGAAAATCGCTATTCCCGCTTGATGAATCGGATTATCAAAAGCGGTGTACCGACAAAGGTTCTTATGTTGTCTGCTACACCTGTCAATAATCGCTTTAATGATTTGAAAAATCAAATTGCCCTAGCCTATGAGGGCGATGCGGCACAATTTGATGCCAAATTAGATACCAAATCCTCCATCAATGATATCTTCCGTATGGCACAGGCTGCTTATAATCAATGGGCAGAGCTACCAGCAGAATCACGGACGACAGCAGCTTTACTAGATAGACTTGATTTTGATTTCTTCAAAGTCCTTGATAGCGTGACCATTGCACGAAGCCGTAAGCATATCCGACAATTTTATGATAGAAATGCGATTGGTGATTTTCCAGAACGACTGGCCCCTAAAAACTTCTATCCAGACTTGACGGTCAATCGAAGAGATATTACTTATGAACGGATTTATTCTCTATTGGATCAGCTACAACTGACCATTTATCAGCCAAGTCTTTTCATTCATCCCTCAAAACGTTCCCGCTATGAAAAAGCGGAAGGGCAAGGTTTGACCCAGCTTGGACGGGAAACGGGTATTAAGAAACTGATGATGATCAACCTCTTGAAACGTTTGGAAAGTTCTATTGAGGCCTTTCGCTATACCTTGATTGACGTGGTCAAGGCTTATGTAGACAAAACAATTCTGAGCATAGAAGAGTTTGAAGTTGCAGGTGGTGAGGGAAGTGTTCAGTTGCAAGAGTTGGCTGAAGATGATTTTGATGTCGAAGATAGCAACACGGATTTCTTTGTTGGAAAGAAATTCCCTATCAAGCTGGCTGATATGGACTACCTATCTTGGAAGAGGGATTTACAGGCTGACCAAACAGTGTTGAGAGAATTAGAAGACCTGGTCAATTTAATCACCCCACAGGAAGATCAGAAATTACAGACCTTGTTTAACTTGATTGATGACAAATTGGCACAGCCAATCAATCCAGATAACAAGAAAGTGATTATCTTCTCAGCCTTTGCGACGACTACAGACTATCTTTATAAAAATATTAGCCATTATCTCTTGGATAAGTATGGACTTCATACAGCCCAGATTTCAGGGACAAAAGGTTTTTCGACCACTTTACCACTTAAAAATAAAGACTTGAACACCCTTCTGACCTATTTCTCTCCGAGATCCAAGCAGAAGGACTTGCTTTATCCTGATGATCATCGAGAAATTGATGTCTTGATTGCGACAGATGTTATCTCAGAAGGTCAAAACCTGCAGGATGCTGATACCATGATTAACTATGACATTCACTGGAATCCTGTCCGTATTGTCCAGCGCTTTGGACGGGTAGATCGTATCGGTAGTCAGAACAAATACATCCAGCTGGTCAATTTTTGGCCCAACATTGCTTTGGACACCTATATCGATCTCAAGGCGCGTGTGGAATCCAGAATGAAAATCTCAGTTCTGACTTCAACGGCTGATGACAATGTCTTGACCAACGAGGAAATCGAGGACAATAATTATCGGAAGAAACAGCTCGAACGCCTCCAGACAGAGGTCGTTGATTTGGAAGATATGAATGAGGGGATTTCCATTATGGATCTAGGTTTGGAAGACTACCGTATGGACCTGCTCAGCTATTTAGCCAAACACCCAGAGTTAGAAGCTATGCCTAAAGGTCTTCAAGCAGTGGTGCAGGCAGGGCAAGGTCAACCAGCTGGAGCCATCTTCCTCTTGAAGAATATTGCCCACCAGACCCATCTCAGTAAGAAAAATCGTCTTCATCCCTACTATCTGGTCTATATCAGTGACCAGGGAGAAACGGTCTACTCCATTGCAGATACCAAGGCATTGCTGGAGCACCTACGCATGATTACCAAGGGCAAAAATCAGCCTGAGAAAGATTTGGTGGCAACCTACAATCGTGCCACTGATGATGGTGCCAAAATGGAGCATTACTCCGACCTCTTGCAAAGAAGTCTTGAAAATCTCGTGGAGAGTGATGAGGAGACCTTCAATGAGTCCCTCTTCACGTCAGATACCATTGACTTTATGGATAGCGGGGTGGACGGAAGTGATGATTTTGAACTAATGGCCTTCTTTGCCGTTTTGAAAGGAGAAGACTAAGATGCCATTTTTACCATCTACTCTAATTCCAAGACCCAAAGTCCTCTACAAGCCTTATCAAAAAGGCAACAAGGACTTTCTAGATAATTTTGGCTTGTCTACAGCTGATAAGCAGCTCCTACGGCAACAAATCGGCCAGATTACCGCTACCCATCAACTAGATGCCAAGACCCTCCCCATTCCAGCAGGCAAGACCATTCAGCAAATCATCGTCCTTCGGATTGACCTCTTGAGTCAGCAACTAGACCCGCACTTACTAGCAGAGCTGGACACTTATCTGGGATTTTACACTCTCTTTCATCTGGTATTTCCAGATGGGACTAGCCAGTATTTGATTTATTTTAAAGAAAAGCTGGCGCAATCGAGAGAGGGACGGAATTTTAAGATTGTTCGTCACTTTCAAACAGATAAACCTCTGGCATTGACCTACCAAGAAAGGGATTTGGATCAGTTTTATGAAAACTTGGTCAAACAAGCGGGGGAAGAAGAACTGGTCGGGGGCGGAGCTTCTATCAAAGACCAGATTGAGCAGACGGAGCGCCTAGCAGCAATGGAAAAGCAAGCAGCCCAGCTCAAGAAAAAGATGTTTGCCGAAAAAGCCATGCGCAAACAAATGGAACTTCGAAAGGCCTACAAAGCCCTAGAAGAAGAAATTTTACAACTAAAAAATCCACAGTAAATTCTGTGGAGAATATGGTATAATAGAACAGTAGAAAAGTTCCAAAAGCGGGGTGGAAATCTATTTTGGGAGGTGGTGCCTATGCAGTACCGAACTAGAAAGGTTTGCCGCAATGTCTGTCGCAGAGGCCCTCGGGCTGATGTTTCAGTTTGGCACGTTACTAATCGTGCTACTGACATTTATTTTTAACAATCGTAAAAAATAAAAGACAGTCAACCGCTACGAAACTTTGACCGAGTGAACTAGCAGGTTGACTGTAATCTTCATTCGTCCCGTCTTTAAAATGCTCAAACAGTCTAGGAGACTGTTTGAGGTCGTTTCCTAAAAAACGGAAGGAAACAAATACGGCGGATTGAGTTGACGCTCAATCCCTTTTTCAAAACCATTATACCACAAACTAAAATCGTTTGACAATTTTTTATCTACATCATCAAAAAAGGCTTGACAGCCTAAGAAAAGGAGATTACCATGAGCACAGCACAGCACAGCACAGCACAGCACAGCACAGCACAGCACAGCACAGCACAGCACAGCACAGCACAGCACAGCAAAAGCTTGGAGAATACACTCAAGTTGAAAAGCTAGACCTGACTTCAAAAGATATTTTATCAGACAATATTGCAAAGATTGGTCAGCTTTTTCCTGAGGTTCTAACAGAAAGTAGCGATGAAAATGGCAGGTTACGTCCGGCTATTGACTTTGACAAGCTACGCCAATTCCTTTCACGAGAGATTGTTGAAGGGCGAGAGTCCTATGAGTTTACCTGGGTCGGCAAACGCGGAGCGATTGCGGAGGCAGGTAAACCGACCACCCAGACCCTCCGACCAGATCTTGAGGAAAGTGTTGATTTTGACAAGTCTGAAAATGTCTTTATAACAGGGGACAACCTTGAAGTCCTCAAGGTCTTGCAGGAGTCTTATCTGGGTAAGATTGATATGATTTACATTGACCCACCTTACAATACAGGCAAGGATTTTGTCTATTCGGATAAATTCCAGATGAGTGAGGAAGAACTGGCAGATGAAATGGATCTGCGAGATGAGGACGGTTTGCAACGGGTGGGCTTGACCAAGAATGAAAAATCCTCCGCCCGCTATCACTCCGATTGGCTCAATATGATGTACCCCCGCCTAGTCCTTGCCCGCAACCTCCTCAAAGACAGTGGCGTTATCTTTATCTCCATTGACGACAACGAGCAAGCCAACCTCAAAGCCATCTGTGATGAGATATTTGGGGAGGAGAATATTTGTGGACAAATTTTTAATGTTAATAATTTAAAAGGTCGGTCGGATGATAGTTTTTTCGCAACTGCTGGTGAGTATCTGCTCTGTTACTCAAAAGATTCGGAACGAACTCAACTTTTAGGTTTTCAACCTACAGAAGATTACTTAGCGGAATTTAAATTTAACGATTCAATTAGTAGATACAAGGAAGTTGGACTACAAAAAACAGGGAAAAATGGTTCACGTAAAGATAGACCCAATATGTACTACCCAATTTATTATTCGGAATCAGAATTTAAATTTTCTTTGTATATGTTTCCGGGAGCTATAGAGATATTACCAACAAAAATCAATGGAGAAGATGGACGTTGGAGATGGGGTAAGGATACGTTTTTAGAAAAATGTGATACTGAATTGGTTGCAAAATGTGTTAATGGAATCTGGCGAGTATATGTTAAGATGCGAGATATAGTCGATGGTGAGCAACGTACAGTGAAAGCAAAAACATTTTGGCAAGATGTGAAATATGACACCTCTGCAGGTAGCAGGAGAACAAAAGAATTATTTAACGTTACATCGTTGTTTGATAATCCAAAACCAGTAGGTCTTATTCAAGATATTTTGACAATTTCAGTTCAAACAAACGGACTTGTCCTCGACTTCTTCGCTGGTTCTGCAACCACCGCTGATGCGGTTATGCAGCTGAATGCTGAAGACGGTGGTAATCGTAAGTATATTCTCTGTACGCTGGATGAGCAGGTGGCGGACAAGTCAGCTGCCAAGGTGGCTGGCTACGAAACCATTGACCAAATTTCTCGTGAGCGGATCCGTCGGGCAGCCAAAAAGATTCAGGAAGAACATCCTGAAACCGTCGGCAAGCAAGATTTTGGATTTAGGGCTTATAAGCTAGACAGTTCAAACTTCAAGGAAGTCAGCCAAACACCAGACAGCTTTAGCCAAGAAAGCCTATTTGACAGTGTTTCAAATATCAAAGACGGTCGTACAGACCTTGACCTCCTCTTCCAAATTATGCTGACCTGGGGGATGGAGCTATCCCTTCCAATCGCTAAAACTCAAATTGACGGTACAGACATTTACAATGTGGCAGACGGTGCCTTGATAGCCTGCTTCGCCGATGAGATTTCAGAAAGTGTCCTCCGCCAAATCGCCAAAGAAGAACCCCTCCGTGCGGTCTTCAAGGATGAATCCTTCGCCAACTCCGCAGCCAAAATCAACCTGGGGCAAATCTTCAAAGAGGAAGCACCAAATACCAAAGTAAAGGTGGTGTAGGGTGATGGGCTCTATTGAATTGATTCGTTATTCGGATATTTTGAAAGAAGCATTTTTTGATTTGTTTTATTATAAACTTTATTCTGATGGATATGTTCCAATTGATAATACAATAAATATTGATAAGACAAGTCTGATAAATAATAAGTTGGTTGATTCTAAAATTAAATCGATTTTGAAAAAATCCCAAAATGAACTAAACAATCTTGATGATATAGAGTTTACTCAATTATTAAAAAAGATAATAGATGATACAGAAAAATTAAACGGTGAAAGTCAGTTAGCTTTAGTTAAAGTCTTCCAATTGGTTAAGGGTAAAAAATTTGTTGAATTTCTAAAAATCTTATTAGTTGATTTACGTACTGAATTTGGGCGTTTGTTTTCGATTAAGAATAGCATTGATAATGAAAGTCCACTAAATTGGAAATTTGAGGATTTTCAGTTTGATTATAAAAATGGGTACCTCCAAAGAAGTAATGTTCAATTAAACTTTATTAATAATTTCGATGATTTTATTGCTGCATTAAAGAAAATTAAGCCAAGTGAAAATTCATCAAATAATTTTAATAATAGTGAATGGATTGAAAAAGTTTTTTATGGTAAAAAATTATTTTACAGGGGACATTCAAACGTTAATTATTTATTAAAACCAGGTGTAGCGAGAAATATTAATCTACATAAAAATGAACATCATCTATATGAACAAACGATTTTGAGAAATCCTGATTATTTCAAAGATGATAAATACCATATTGATAAATTAAAAACAATGCAACATTATGGAGTTCCAACTAGACTTTTAGATATTACTTCCAATCCTTTAATTGCATTATATTTTTCAGTTTGTGATTCAAATAATGTGGACGGCGAAGTCATTGTATTTGATGTTAATGAAAGTGATATCAAATATACAGAAAGCGATTCAATTTCTATCTTAGCAAGTATGGCACTTTTGGATTATACAACAAAAACTTATTTATATATTGGTAGTTTTAATAATAAACAATTTTCCAAATCTTCAGCAGTTAACAAACTTGTAAGTAAAATTAGATTAGAAAAGCCGAGTTTTCAAAATTCAGTTGTTCCGAGTATTTTTGAAGAAAATTATTTTGTATTAGTTAAAAAAGATAACAGACGGATTCAAAAGCAAGATGGAGCCTTTATATGCTGTTCTTGTAATCCTTATACAGCTAAAAGTTTAAATCAATATAGGTTTAGTATACATAATAAAAGGCAGATACTTATAATTTCACAACATGCAAAGGAAGATATACTGAGTCAACTTGAATTATTTGATATCCATCGTGGTTCCATATATCCAGAGATAGATAAGGTATCTGAATATTTAGTGAAAAAATATAGCTAACAATGTGAATTGAAATAGAAAGGAATGTTCAGATTTAACTGAACACGGGCTAGGGACTTGGACAAAAAGATCATTTTTACTTGGAGTAAACTCCAATTTAATAATGCCTATTTTGTCTGTGTCCCTTAGACGCCCTTAGTATCTTAATTATGAAACTTCAATTTAAGCAGCAGCAATTTCAGTTAGATGCGGTGTCCTCTGTTGTGGATGTTTTTGCTGGTCAGGGCAAACATAGCGGTTTTGACTACCACATGGACAAGGGTCAGGGAATAGATGCGGAACTGGATATGAATTTTATCGGTTTCCGCAATGCTCCCATCCAGCTTTCACAGGAGACTATCAGCCAGCAGGTACGGAGTCAGCAGCTCCGCTATGGACTAAAACCTTCGGAAAACTTGTCTATCCAAAAAGTCGATGGTCGTCCGTCTTATAATTTGACCATTGAGATGGAGACAGGGACAGGGAAGACCTACACCTATATCCGCACCCTGATGGAGCTCAATGAGAAGTATGGTTGGCTCAAGTTTATCATCGTGGTGCCGAGCATTGCCATTCGGGAGGGGGTGCTCAAGTCCTTTGAGATGATGGCAGACCATTTCCAGATGGAGTACGGCAAGAAGCCTCGCTACTTTGTCTATGATTCTAGCCGTTTGGGTGAGCTGGACAAGTTCGCCAACTCCTCGGACATTCAGGTCATGATCATCAACTCCCAGGCCTTTAATGCAACTGGAGCGGATGCCCGTCGGATTCACACTGAGCAGGAAAGTTTCCGCTGGAGAAAGCCCATCGATGTCATCGCGGCGACCAATCCCATTTTGATTATCGATGAGCCTCAGTCGGTTGAGGGGAAAAAGACTAAAGAACGCTTGGAGGATTTCAAGCCCCTATTTACCCTCCGCTATTCAGCCACCCATAAGGACAAGCACGATATGATTTATCGTCTGGATGCCTTGGACGCCTATAATAAAAAGTTGGTTAAAAAGATTGCCGTTAAGACCGTGGAGCAGACTTCTACCACAGGTACACAAGGCTACCTTTATCTGCAAGAACTGGTTCCGCAAAAATCAGGAGCACCCAAGGCTCGGATTGAGTTTGAGGTGCGGACCAAGTCAGGTGATGTCAAGCGTGTGACCAAATTGGTGGAAGAGCCTTTTGCTCTCTATGAAGAGTCTGGTAATCTCCCAGCCTATCAGGATGGTTGGACCTTGAGTCATTTTGATGCGCGTGAGGGTGAAAATTCCATTCAAATCGGTGCTAATCGCAAACTCCATGTGGGCGAAGTGATTGGGGAAACCAACGAAGATGATATCCGTCGTATCCAGATAAGGGAAACCATTGCCAGTCACCTGCAAAAAGAAGAAGGCCTATATAAACGAGGTATCAAGGTGCTCTCTCTCTTCTTCATCGATGAAGTTGCCAAGTACAAGTGCTATGACGAGCAAAATGATGCCTACAATGGAACCTATGCCCAGATATTTGAAGAGGAGTATGAAGCCCAGGTCAAGGCCTTGTTGGCCGATCCAAACCTCCATGGCAGCAATTTTTGGCATTATCTCAACAAGCACCAAGAAGGCAATCCCGTTCACGCAGGTTATTTCTCCGTTGATAAGGTGAAGAAATCGGATAAGGTCAAGTTTGTGGACTACAAATCGGCAACTGAGAAGAAAAACAACCAGTCCAACGACAAAGATGCCTTTGATCTGATTATGAAGGACAAGGAGCGTCTGCTGTCCTTTGATGAGCCAGTACGCTTTATCTTCTCCCACTCAGCCCTCAAAGAAGGCTGGGACAATCCTAATGTCTTCCAGATTTGTACTCTGAAAAATACGGGAACGGAGACAGAAAAACGGCAAAAGATTGGTCGTGGGATGCGTCTTGCTGTTGACCAAAAAGGTGTCCGTCAGGATGAGGAACTTTTAGGAGCTGATGTTCATAACATTAACAAATTAACCGTCATTGCCAATGAAAGTTATGAAGATTTTGCAAAGAACTTGCAAAGGGAACTCAAGGAAATCTTGGCTGATCGACCAAGCAAGGTGGAAGTGGACCTCTTTGTCAACAAGGTCTTGGAAAATGAAACTGGTCAAAAACTGAATGTCACCAAGGAAGTGGCTAAAGAGATTGAACACCAGTTGATTAAGCAAGATTATATCGACAGCAAGGGAAATCTGACCACCACTTACTTTGAACAAAAGGATACCAGTCAGTTTACATTATCTGAAAATCTGGCTGGCTATGAAGTGGCGGTAAAAGACATCTTGGAATCTATCTTCGATGCCAATCGTTACCAGATTGAGCGTGAAAATGATTCGGAAGTTGTCTTTGCTAGAGAAATCAATCCTGACAACTACAACCGTCAAGAGTTTAAACGTCTGTGGGAAAGCATTCATCACAAGTCCACCTATTATGTGGAGTTTGATGATGAGGAATTGATTGAAAAATCGGTCAAGGTTATCAATGAGGCTCTCTTTGTCAAAAAGCCTAGTTACATGATTACAGAGGCTGAAGCAAGGGAAATGAAAGCTGAGCAAGGTTTGGATTTCAAGGTCAATAAAGACGGCAAGCGTCAGGCTGAATTGGACAAGTCTTCTATTCAACTCCGCTATGATTTGTTGGGTGAAATCGCCAGTCGCACGGAGCTGAAACGAAAAACAGTTGCCACTATCCTGAAACAAATCTCACCTAACAAGTTTGACATGTTCGCCTATAACCCTGAGGCATTTATCCAACGAACAAGCCGCCTGATCAATGAACAAAAGGCCAGTCAGGTGATTGAGCATATCCGCTACAATATCTTGGAAGAAACCTTTGACACTTCTGTTTTTACGGATAACCCAGAAAGCGGAAAATTATCGGATAAACGGATACTGGAATCGCAAAAAGGCGTGTATAATTATGTGAAGGTTGATTCGGATACGGAGCGGAAGTTCAAAGAAGAGTTGGACCAATTTGAAGATGTCATGGTCTACACCAAATTACCTAGCAATTTTAAGATTTCCACCCCGCTGGGTGCTTACAACCCTGACTGGGCAATTGCCTTTCGAGATGGTTCGGTTAAGCATGTTTACTTTGTAGCCGAAACCAAGGGTTCCATGTCTAGTTTGCAACTGAAAGGGGCAGAATTGGCCAAGATTGAGTGTGCCAAGGCCCACTTCAAAGCCTTGAAAGAAAAAGGTTTGATTGCGGACGACCACATGTACGATGTGGTGGATTCCTATGAAAAATTATTAGAAATCGTGAGAGGATAAGCAACCAAGCAATCCTTCTCACAAGAGAAGGAGAAATATATGGGTGCGTTTCTATTTTTTACATTTGCGATTTGTTATCTGGTGGGCATTATAGCCATAGCGATAGCTTTCACATTCTTTCGTAGGAAGTAGAGGGACAGACAGATGGACAAACTTGTTATTTGGTTTTTAATCTTGCTTTGGGCCTCACCTGTAATCATTGTCGCATTGGCAGGTGGTTGGGTCATTTTATGCCTATTGTTTGGCAGAAGGAAATAATAGTTACGAGCATTGCAAAAGAACACAGGCTAGCGCAAAATGCTAGTATATTTCAAATATGCAGGAAGGGGTTGCTATGCCTTACCGTAAATTAACATCGAGGGATCGGTCTTTTATCAAAGGGCAGACGGACCGCTTGCTGAATCAGATGAATAGCAATGCGGCCTATTTGGGGACTGTCCAGACCTATGAGGCAGCCAAGGATCGGGCCAATCAAGCCTATCTGGCAATGGAACTGGAAGAAGACCCAGAGAAAAAGGTCCGACTGGCAAAATTGGTTGAAACCTATACTGCACAAGCCCAGGCTATATTGGACGAGTGGGAGGAGAAGAACAGACATGCAGAGAAAGCGGCAAGAAATGTCAAGTTGATCTTGTGGCTGACCGTACTGTTCACCCTTAGCTTTGTTTTTCCAGTCAATATCATCCTAGTCACTCTTTTTGCCGTTTGGTTTTATCGGAATTACCTTCGTTCTAGTAAATCCGACCGAGTGACTAAGACCGCCGCTAATAGCCAGTCTTTGACAGAAGAGGAAAGGTATGAAGAATGGCTGACAGAAAAGATTGTCGTCCTCAACAAGGACAAGCGCCAGTGGACCGAGGGAATAATCGCAAAATATGACAGCTTAGATGACATAGCAGCAGGTATCGGTGAAATGGATGAGATAGATAAAGTGGCTGGTAAGCAACTTCTACAACGCTATCAGGACATTTTAGCAGATATTGAAAAACTGCCAGATTCTGACCAGAAAACCTATTATTTGGATTTTCATCAGGAGATCATTGCCGACTTGGAAGATCTATTTGAACAACTCCATTTTGGATAAGAAAAACCGGTAACAGTACAAGGCTGTTGCCGGTTTTGTTATTCGTCAATGGAGAAGACTAAGACCATGATTTGAATAAAGGTAAAGCCCAGGATGAAGGGCAGGGCAGCCCAGGAAACGACTTCAATCAATTCACTGACAACTAGGTTTGGCCTGGTAAAGATGTCCCATGAATTGAGCCGTGCATAGCGTCCGATGTGAATGGCAAAGCTGGATAGAAGGGAAAGACCACCAATCAGAAACAGCCTGTTCCAGTAGGACTTGATAGAGAAGGCAGAGAAAATCAGCCGCAGGCTTTCCACGCCAGTCATGACCCCATAGAAAATACTTGGGACATAGAGCATGAAAAGGATCATGCTTTCCCGTTGCCAGAGTACAGTGTTTGCAAAATGCATATGGACGATGTCCGTTACCATATAAAAGGTATTAGGATAGAAAAAGAGCCAGAGAAGGGCAGCAATGATTTTTATGTATTTAGACTTACTGTAGTTGGTGAGGATGGCAAAATCAAGTGCTACCAAAGCCAAGAACATATTCCAAGTCAAGTCAGGTGCTGTGACACCGTAACGCTTAAGACCAGCTGCGATGATGAGGAAAAAGAGATGGATAAAAATATTTTTCTTTGTAAACATGGCAAACCTCTTTCAATGAAATATAAATGCTAGTATATCACATTCAGGCAGAAAATGGGGACTAGGCATTGTATTGTTTGAACACGTTTAAGAATGGATTAAGTGTTTGAAAACAAAAAAGAAACAGCTGACCTGTTTCTTTAGAGTTTATTCATCCACTGCAAAAACCAGCACCATAATTTGCAGGAGGGTAAAGCCAAAGATAAAGGGGAAGGTTTCCCAACTTATTGCAGAAATCATGCTAGTAAATACTGTCACTGGGCGCGTGAAAATATCCCATGAGCGAATATTAGCATAGCGACCAATATAGATAGCATAGCTAGCAAATAGAGACAGACTGCCGATAATTAAGAGACGTAGTCCGTAAAATTTAATATTGTATCCCTTGAAAATAGCTTCTAAGCTCTCTACACCAGCCATGATACCAAATAAGATACTTGGGATATAAAGCATGAATAAGAGTAAACTACTACGTTCCCAAAGGGCAGTGCTGGAAAATTGAATATTGACTAACTCAGTTAACACATAGAAGGTATTTGGATAGAAAAAGAGCCAGAAAGGAGTGATAAGCAGTTTACTTGCAAGGTGCTCATTCTGGCGAACTAGGATGGCAAAGTCTAAGGCAATCAAGGCCCAAAACATATTCCATATTAGTTCTGTATTTTGAACGTCGTTCAGAAGCATTCCGACGCAAATAATAACAAAAAACAAATGTATCAAGAGATTTTTAGGTGTAAACATAGATAACCCCATTCTTTTTCATAACTTCTTCTAGTATAACATAACTTAGAAGGAATGTGGATTGGAAGTCACTTTGTTTTTGCACAAAAATATGATAAAATGGGGTGTTATCAAGAACAGGGTTTCATTTGCCCTGAGTTGAAAGGAAAAAGTATGACAAAAACACCGTTTTATATTACCACACCGATTTATTATCCTTCAGGTAAACTACACATCGGTTCAGCCTACACGACCATTGCCTGCGATGTCTTGGCTCGCTACAAGCGTCTCATGGGCCACGAGGTTTTCTATCTGACAGGGCTTGATGAGCACGGCCAGAAGATTGAAGAGAAGGCTAAAGAAGCTGGTTTGACACCGCAAGCTTACGTTGACGGCATGGCGGTTGGCGTCAAGGAACTCTGGAACTTGCTGGACATCTCTTACGACAAGTTCATCCGCACGACCGACGATTACCACGAGGAAGTGGTGGCGGCTGTTTTTGAAAAATTGCTGGCGCAGGATGACATTTACTTGGGAGAGTATTCTGGTTGGTACTCCGTATCGGACGAGGAATTCTTCACCGAGAGCCAATTAGAAGAGGTCTTCCGAGATGAAAACGGCAAGGTCACAGGTGGTATCGCTCCGAGCGGTCACGAGGTTGCCTGGGTATCAGAAGAATCTTACTTCCTCCGCCTCAGTAAGTACCAGGATAAATTGGTTGAGTTTTTCAATGCTCACCCAGACTTTATCCAGCCAGACGGCCGCCTCAATGAAATCATGAAAAACTTCATCGAGCCAGGCTTGGAAGATTTAGCAGTATCTCGTACCTCATTTACCTGGGGCGTACCTGTTCCGTCCAATCCCAAACACGTTGTTTACGTATGGATTGATGCCCTGCTCAACTATGCAACTGCCTTAGGTTATGGTCAGGAAAATACGGCTAACTACGACAAGTTCTGGAATGGAACAGTTTACCACATGGTTGGTAAGGACATTCTTCGTTTCCACTCGATTTACTGGCCAATCATGCTCATGATGTTGGATATGAAGCTGCCAGACCGCTTGGTTGCTCATGGCTGGTTTGTCATGAAAGATGGCAAGATGTCCAAGTCTAAGGGCAATGTGGTCTACCCAGAAATGTTGGTCGAGCGTTTCGGTCTGGATCCACTCCGTTACTACCTCATGCGTAGTCTGCCAGTCGGCTCTGACGGAACCTTTACACCAGAAGACTATGTTGGTCGTATCAACTACGAACTGGCCAACGACCTTGGAAACTTGCTCAACCGTACAGTTGCTATGATTAACAAGTATTTCGGTGGTCAGGTGCCAACCTTTGTTGCTGACGTGACTGATTTTGATGCAGACTTGGCGGCAGTAGTAGCTGACAACTTGGCAAGCTACCACAAGTATATGGAAGCTGTTGACTATCCACGCGCTCTAGAAGCTGTTTGGAATATCATCTCCCGTACCAACAAGTACATCGATGAAACAGCACCGTGGGTCTTGGCAAAAGAAGAAGCTGACCGTGACAAGTTGGCAGCGGTTATGGCTCACTTGACAGCAGGTCTTCGTGTGGTGGCGCACCTCATTCAACCATTTATGATGACGACGTCTAATGCCATTATGGAACAGCTTGGTTTGGGAACAGAATTTGATCTTGAAAACCTTGACTTTGCAGGTATTCCAGCTGGTTTGACTGTGGTCGCAAAAGGTACACCTATCTTCCCTCGACTAGATATGGAAGAGGAAATCGCCTATATCCAAGCACAAATGGGTGGCAGCTCTGCTATTTCCCAAGAGGTAGAAAAAGAATGGGACCCAGCTGACGTGGAGCTTAAAAACGAGAAAGTCGCGATCAAGTTCGAGGACTTCGACAAGGTGGAAATTCGTGTGGCCGAAGTCAAGGAAGTGGCCAAGGTGGAGGGTTCTGACAAGCTGCTCAAATTCCGCCTGGACGCAGGTGACGATCAGGACCGCCAAATCCTGTCTGGTATCGCCAAGTACTATCCAAATGAGCAGGAGTTGGTCGGCAAGAAAGTCCAAATCGTTGCCAACCTCAAGCCGCGTAAGATGATGGGCTTGCTCAGCCAGGGTATGATCCTCTCAGCCGAACATGACGGCAACTTGACACTCTTAACAGTAGACCCATCTGTGCCAAACGGCAGTCAGATTGGGTAAGTTTGCAGAGACAAGACACAAAAACCAGCCTAATCAGCTGGTTTTTTGAGTGCTTTCCATTCCTCTTCTAGAATGGACATAATGAGTGTATCGGTGTAGCCATCTGCTGTCTTTTGGCTGTCCCGTTTGATACCTTCCAAACGAAAGCCAGCTTTTTCATAGGCACGTTTGGCGCGTGGATTGAAGGAAAAAACTTCCAGTTCCAAGCGATGTAAGCCAACCTGCTCAAAAGCAAAGTCTCTGGTCTTTTCAACTGCCCAAGAGCCCAATCCTTGTCCCAGATAACCCTCGTCAAAGATAACGATACGGAAGTTAGCAGAGCTGTTTTCCCTATCCAGTTCATTGATAACCGATTCGCCGATGAAGGTCCCGTCAGGTGCCATCAGCATAAAATCAAACCGTTCAGAGTCGTTGACAATTCGATTGTAGTAGCTGACTACATCTTCTTTTCTATAAGTTCCCGAACTCCCCGTCAGGCGATAAATTTCAGCAGAAGGCTTGGTAAAACAGTCCTCATAATACTTCTCCGCAAAGCCCGCTTGGAAGGACTGCAAGACAAAGCCGTCCTTTTCCCATTTGGCAATTTTTTTGGTCATTTTTACTCTCCTTTCCAACATTTTACATTTTACCACAAGTTGCGAACTAATATAGAAAGGAGGTTCTATGTTAGTTGCACTTGATGAAGACCGACAAATTTTTAATCTTTTGGAAAATCCTGCGCCACAAGGTCGCTATTCCTGTCCAGGTTGTGGAGGCCTGGTCCGATACAAATCCGGAAAAGTTCTGCGTTCGCATTTTGCCCATGTCACCCTACGGGATTGCACATACTTTTCCGAGAATGAGTCTGCCCAGCACCTCTCCCTCAAATCAGAGATTTACAGCTGGCTTGTGGAAAAGGAGCAGGTTGAACTTGAAAAATGCTTGCCAAAAATTGGCCAGGTCGCTGATTTATTGGTCAATAATGGTCTAGCCTTGGAAGTCCAATGTTCCAGTCTACCGATTTCTCGTTTGCAGGTGAGAACAAAAGCCTATTATGATACTGGTTATCAAGTTGTCTGGTTGCTTGGTAAGGATTTATGGCTCAAGGAACGACTGACCAATTTGCACAAGCAATTTCTCTCTTTTAGTATGAACATGGGTTTTCACCTCTGGGAATTGGATAACGAGAAAAAAGAATTGCGGCTCCGTTACCTCATTCATGAAGATTTGCGAGGTAAGGTACACTGTCTTACGAAAGTCTTTCCCTTTGGTCAGGGAAACTTACTAGATATATTACGTTTACCTTTTGCCAAGCAAACCCTATCTAGCATGACTTGTCCAATGGATGAGGATTTGCCTCGCTACATTGCTCAACAGCTTTATTACAAATCCCCCAAATGGCTCGCCCTGCAAGCAGAGGCTTATGGACGTGGAGAAAATCTACTGACCAAGACAGCATTTGACTGGTATCCCCACATCCGTCTACCCCGCTCTGCTATTGGCTTTGCCCAAATTCGCCAAGACCTGACGCCGATTTACCAAGCTTTTAATCAGTTTTACGACAAAGTGGAAAATAAGAGGAAACAAGTCTTGTATCCACCTAAAATGTATAGATAAAACGTGTAAATAATGATATAATAAACAAAATGGTTACAAGGAGGTTCAAAAGATGAAATTCAGTCGCATTTCCTTGATAAGTGTAGCATTATTGTTAATAGCTTGCTTATCAGCCTGTGCTGCTAGGTATGAAAAAGGACAAACAAGCACTGTCTCGAGTCAGCCAGTACAAACCATCAATGAGGAAGAAGCACAGAAGTTTACCTCCCAACATAGTCAGAAAGTACTATCTAAGGAAGTAGCAGAAAGCGGTGGTACTAGCATTACCTTTGATGATGGAACGGTGTATGTCCATGTCTCAGATACAAGCGTAGGAGAATATTATCTGCTTTCCTATCCAAGTGGTTGTAAGGTAACCTATTTCATTGAAAGTGGTGATTTTACTGTAGCGACAGATGAATATGAAGCTGAAGCAAGTGAAGCTAAGGGGCAGATTGGACAGTATTTTGCAGAAAGTGGCTACTCTATTTCTTTTGCAAATGATGGCGCCCTCTTCATTGATTTACAAGGAAATTTCACCCACCAGTATGATGGCAAGGAGAAAAAAGGAAATATTAAAGATTCGGAAGGAAATAGTTACGTCGATAGCTTGTTAAACCAATATGGTATCCCCAACCTTGCCTTTTATGACAGCTTTGTCAAAGAAGTGGTAGCAGATGCCAAGAACTACTTTACTACTGATGAGTAAGTTGTAAGCCCTCACTTTCCATTGGAAAGTGAGGTATTTTTATGTTAGAATAGTAAGACGGAGGATTTATTATGTCTAAACAACGTCATGAAATTGAAGAAAAATACCAATGGGATTTGACTACTATTTTCCCAACAGATGAAGCATGGGAAACAGAGCTTGCAGATTTACAAGCTGAAACTGAAAAAACAAAAGAATTTGCAGGGCATTTACTCGACTCTGCTAAAAGCCTACTGGAAATCAGCGAAACGCAACTCGGTCTTATGCGTCGCATTGAAAAACTCTATGTCTATGCGTCTATGAAAAACGACCAGGATACTCGCGAAGGAAAATACCAGGAATTTCAGGCTAAGGCTATGGGGCTTTATTCTGCTTTTTCACAAGCATTTGCCTTCTATGAGCCTGAATTTATGGCCATTACTGAAGAGCAATTGGAGGCCTTTAAGGCAGAAGAGCCAGCTCTTGTTCAGTACAGCCATCAATTTGAAAAACTCTTAGCAGCCAAGGATCATGTCCTGTCACAAGAAGTAGAAGAAGTCCTTGCGGCGACTAGCGAGATTTTCGAGTCACCAGCTGAAACCTTCTCAGTCTTGGACAATGCAAGTATCTTATTCCCTGAAATTGCAGACGAGGATGGTCATTTGGTACCACTCTCTCACGGCAATTATATTCACTTCATGGAGTCTAAAAACCGCGACGTCCGTCAGGAAGCATACGAAGCTATGTACGGAACCTACGAGCAGTTCCAGCATACCTACGCTAA
Source organism: Streptococcus suis (assembly GCF_002964045.1). Classification (GTDB taxonomy): domain Bacteria; phylum Bacillota; class Bacilli; order Lactobacillales; family Streptococcaceae; genus Streptococcus; species Streptococcus suis_U. Next base: position 27,697 of record NZ_POPB01000400.1, read on the forward strand.
GACCCTTCAGTCTAATGTCAAGGTCAATAACCTGAAAGCTCGTTTGCGGAAGTACGATTCAGCCCGTCACGCATCACTTGCAGCTAATTTCATTCCAGAATCCGTTTACGATACATTAGTGGCGGCAGTCAACAAGCACCTTCCGCTCTTGCATCGTTACATCAATTTGCGTAAGAAACTCCTGGGTATTGATGACTTGAAGATGTACGATATGTACACGCCATTGTCAGATTTCAGTACCAAGATTTCTTATGAAGATGCACTCAAGAAATGCCAAGAAACCTTGGAAATCTTCGGTGAGGATTATTCGGCTATTGTAAAAGAAGCCTTTGAAAATCGCTGGATTGATGTCCATGTTAATGAAGGAAAACGCTCAGGAGCATACTCAGGAGGTGCTTACGACACCAACGCCTTCATGCTTCTCAACTGGCAGGATAACTTGGATAACATGTACACTCTTATCCATGAAACAGGCCACTCTCTCCATTCTATGTTGACTCGTAAGACTCAACCTTATGTCTATGGTCATTATTCTCTATTCTTGGCTGAAATTGCTTCAACGACCAATGAAAACCTTTTGACAGAAAAACTCTTGGCAGAAGTAGAAGATGACAAGGAACGCTTTGCTATTCTCAATCATTACCTAGATGGTTTCCGTGGTACAGTCTTCCGCCAAACGCAATTTGCCGAGTTTGAGCAAGCAATCTACAAGGCAGACCAGGAAGGTCAGGTCTTGACGGCTGATTTCCTCAATGAATTGTACGGTCAGACAAATGAGAAATACTACGGACTTTCGGCAGAAGAAAACCCAGAAATCCAGTTTGAATGGGCACGTATTCCACACTTCTATTACAATTTCTATGTCTATCAATATGCGACAGGATTTGCAGCAGCATCCGCACTTGCGAACAAGATTGTCAACGGTAGTCCAGAAGACAAAGAAAATTACCTCAACTACTTGAAAGCTGGTAGCTCAGATTACTCGCTCAATGTCATTGCCAAAGCTGGCGTAGACATGACCAAGGAAGATTACCTCAACGATGCCTTCAAGGTATTTGAGGCTCGTTTGGAAGAATTAGAAGCTCTCGTTGAGAAAGGTGTGCACCTCTAAAATGATTTTCTATAAACGGTCCATTGTGGTACCGATCGTTGCCAGTCTAGTCTCTTGCTTTTCATTGAAATTAAAGGAGAATTACTGGTTGACATTCAGTTAAATCATTTGGCACAGGCCGATTTTTACGAGATTTACCAATTTATTGATACATATAAAATGGGATTTTCCATATAAAAATAGTGAATGGAGGAACTATGTTAACAGAAGAACAAGTTCAAGACATCTTCGAATTAGCCGATATTTTATCTGCGAGTGACAGAGAATTATTTATACAACTTAGAGAGGTTATTTTTGCGACGGATCCAAATGTGATTTTGAACTCTCTAGAACAAATCTTAGATGAGAAAGCATTTGATGCCTTTTTAGATAAAATTGGGGAATCTGAGAAAGACAATCTATGGCTTATTTTGATGACCTTGTTACACCAGGAAGGATTTATTACAACCTTTAAACAGCAAGAACAGTTGGAAGAGTTTATTCAAGCCTTTGATAGGCTACCGCAGGTACGCCAGGCAGGCATTTTACTGAAGTTAGATTCTGCCGGTTTGCTTCCATCTGGTTCCGTCACTGAGTGGGCAGCAGTTGTTGATGGAAAATACGCAAATGAAAACTTTTGTTTGGGTGGCATCCAGGTGACTGCTGAGGAAAATTATCTGTTTTTTAACACCATTGACCAATTTAGAAGGGTAAAAGAATTGGCTACAAACCTTGGTTACCGTGTCGATTATGCTAAATATTTGTAGATTGGAAGACAGGTTATCCTGTCTTTTAATCATTGTGACGAGAATCCTGAATAGTCTTATGGTATAATGAATCTTATGGTTGAATCATATTCTAAAAACGCAAACCACAATATGCGCCGTCCTGTTGTCAAGGAAGAGATTGTGGATTTTATGCGAACACGTCAGGCGCAGAATACAGGCTTTTTGAAAGAGTTGGAAGATTTTGCACGTCAAGAAAATATTCCAGTTATTCCCCATGAAACGGTTGCTTATTTTCGTTTGCTCATGCAAACTTTACAGCCCGCTCGTATTTTGGAAATCGGAACGGCCATTGGTTTCTCTGCCCTATTAATGGCTGAGAATAGTCCGCAATCACAGATTACGACAATTGATCGCAATGAAGAGATGATTGGATTTGCCAGGGAAAATTTTGCCAAGTATGATAGCAGACAGCAGATTGAATTGCTAGAGGGAGAAGCGATGGACTTGCTTCCAACACTTGAAAATGATAGCTATGATTTTGTTTTCATGGATTCTGCTAAGTCAAAATACATTGTTTTTCTTCCAGAAGTTCTCAAAAAGGTAAAAGTTGGTGGCTTGATTATCTTAGATGATATTTTTCAAGGTGGAGATATTGCCAAAGATATTAAGGAAGTTCGCCGTGGGCAAAGGACTATCTATCGCGGCTTACAACGCTTGTTTGATGCGACTTTGGACAATCCTGATGTAACAGCCAGCCTTGTCTCTATGAGTGATGGTCTCTTAATGTTGAGGAAAAATGTCGCAAATGTTGACTTAAATATTGAAGAAATTTAAGTACTTTTTAAGCTTTTGTGATATAATAAATAACGTTAATGAAAAAAGGAGTAAACTTTTTAAATGAAAAACACAAAAAAAATCTTAGCAGGAGCAGTCACACTATTTGCGACTGTGACCCTTGCAGCATGTACAAGTACAGCTGATAAAGACATCATTACCATGAAAGGAAATACCATCACAGTTTCTGAGTTTTACGAGCAAGTCAAAACAAACACAAGTGCTCAACAGGTGTTACTTTCAATGGTCATTAGCGATGTTTTTGAAGAACAATACGGCGATAAAGTTTCTGATAAAGAAGTTACGGAAGCTTATGAAAAAATGGCTGAGCAATACGGAGATTCGTTTGCGACTGCCTTGGCTTCAGCAGGTTTGACAACTGAAACATACAAGCAGCAAATTCGTACCAATAAATTGGTTGAATATGCAGTGAAACAAGCAGCTGAAAAAGAATTGACAGATGAAAACTACAAAGCTGCCTACGAATCCTATACTCCAGAAGTGACAGCTCGTATTATCAAGTTAGATGACGAAGCGAAAGCTAAGGAAGTTTTAGCTTCTGCCCAGGCTGCTGGTGCTGATTTTGCGAAATTAGCTAAAGAAAACTCGACGGATGCAGATACAAAAGATAAGGGTGGAGAAATCAAATTTGATTCTACATCAACTACAGTACCTGCGGAAGTTCAATCTGCAATCTTTGCCTTGGATGCTGGTCAGGTTGGTGCATCTGTTGTAACAGTTGTTGATATGACAACTTACACAACGAGCTACTATGTTGTGAAATTGGAAGCTAAGTCTGAGAAGTCTGCAAATTGGGAAGACTATAAAGATAAGTTGAAAGAAATTATTTTGGCACAAAAACAAAATGATTCTACATTTGTTGCAGGTGTGTTGAAGGAAGCTCTTCAAAAAGCAAATGTTAAAGTGAAGGATGCAGCTTTCCAAAATCTTCTTTCACAATATGTCACAGCTGATGATAGTAGCTCATCTTCATCAACAAGTTCTTCATCAAGTTCTACAACTGAAAGCTCATCTACTACAGAGTCTTCAAGTTCTTCAGGTCAGTAGGATCTAAATCTATTAAGAATAAATACTCAATCCCTTAGTTCAGAAAATTGGCGGTTGCTGTGAGCCATCTAAGCTGAGTATTTTGCTACTTAATGGAATAAATAATTGAATATGGGACCCTCTATTCACAGTTCAGCATTTGCTTGGCTTGTGAATAGAGGGTCTGAAAAGAGAATGACAAGTCATTGAATGAAGGTGGTACCGCGGTTTTTCGCCCTTCGTTTGGTTTCTTGTTATTTTTTTGGAGGTTATCATGAAGCAATTTCAAGTGAAACAGCGCTTTACCTTTGGTGGTGAAAAATTTGATATTCGTGATAGTTTTGGGAATCTTGCCTATCAAGTGGAGGGATCTTTTCTCGAAATTCCAAAACGATTTATCGTGACCGATTCCAGAGGAGAAGCAGTTTGTCAGATTACCAAGAAGTTTTTGACCTTCCTGCCCCAGTTTACCATTGATATGGCAGATGGTCATTCTTTCTACTTGCAAAAGGAATTTACCTTTTTCAAGGATCGCTATACTGTGGAAAATCTAGGTTTAATCCTGGACGGAAATATCTGGGATTTGGATTTTCGCTTGAAAAAACCTGATGGTCAGCTAGTAGCTGAAATCTCCAAAGAACTCTTTCATTTCACTTCTCATTATTCCGTTACTGTCTTGGAGGATTCCTATGCAGATTTGGTCATTTCCTTAGTGGTCGCAATTGACTACGTCGAAATGATGGAAGATGCATCAAGATAATCGTAACATAAAATTTTTAAAATTGGTTTAGTTGGCTAACTTGCTAAATTGAACCTATCTAAAAAAAACGAAAGGAAAGGGTATCGAGTTTATTTTGAAATGAACTCGGGCTACGGACTTTGTCAAAATGAGAAACACTTCCTAGACGCAAGCGTCTTCGTCAGTTTTCCTATTTTTACGGTGTCCGCTTAACGCCCTTAGTATCTTAGTTGAACTCGGTCTACGGACTTTCCCCTAAATTATCAAATATGAAAGGAAATGTTCAATTTAACAGTTTCGTTAAATTGAACCCGAGCTAAAAGCGTCGAGAAAAAGATAGACCGCCTAGTGCGCTGGCGCACAACGTTGGTCTCCTATTTTCTTCTCGCTTTCTTAACGCTCTTGGTATCTTAGTTTATGAAAAATTTATCTTCTGCTCAAATTCGTCAAATGTGGTTGGATTTCTGGAAATCAAAGGGTCATTCTGTTGAGCCTTCAGCAAATCTTGTCCCAGTAAACGATCCAACTCTTTTGTGGATCAACTCTGGTGTGGCAACACTTAAGAAATACTTTGATGGCTCTGTCATTCCTGACAACCCTCGGATTACAAATGCCCAAAAATCGATCCGTACCAACGATATTGAAAATGTTGGTAAGACAGCCCGCCATCACACTATGTTTGAAATGCTTGGAAACTTCTCTATCGGGGATTATTTCCGTGATGAAGCGATTGAGTGGGGCTTCGAGCTCTTGACAAGCCCAGAATGGTTTGCCTTTCCAAAAGACAAGCTCTACATGACTTACTATCCTGATGATGTGGATTCATACAATCGTTGGATTGCTCTTGGTGTTGAGCCAAGCCACTTGATTCCGCTTGAAGATAACTTCTGGGAAATCGGTGCTGGTCCTTCAGGTCCAGATACGGAGATTTTCTTTGACCGTGGTACTGACTTTGACCCTGAAAACATTGGTATTCGTCTCTTGGAAGAAGATATTGAAAACGACCGTTACATTGAGATTTGGAATATCGTTCTGTCACAATTCAATGCTGATCCAGCTGTTCCGCGTTCTGAGTACAAGGAATTGCCAAACAAAAACATCGATACGGGCGCAGGTTTGGAGCGTTTGGCAGCTATTTTCCAAGGGGCTAAGACCAACTTTGAAACGGACCTCTTCTTGCCAATCATTCGTGAAGTAGAAAAGATTTCTGGTAAGACTTATGACCAAGATGGCGACAACATGAGCTTCAAGGTTATCGCAGACCACATCCGTGCTCTTTCATTTGCCATTGGTGACGGTGCTCTTCCTGGAAATGAAGGCCGTGGTTATGTCCTTCGTCGTTTACTTCGTCGTGCTTCTATGCATGGTCAACGTTTGGGCATTACAGAGCCATTCTTGTACAAATTGGTAGAGACAGTTGGCACTATCATGGAAAGCTACTATCCAGAGGTACTTGAAAAACGTGCCTTCATTGAGAAGATTGTTAAGAGTGAAGAAGAGTCATTTGCTCGTACTATCCATACAGGTTCACAATTTGCTGAACAATTGATGGACAAATTGGCGGCAGAAGGTAAGTCTGAGATTGATGGTCGTGACATTTTCAAACTTTATGATACCTATGGTTTCCAAGTAGAATTGACTGAAGAATTGGCTGAGCACCGTGGTATGACCCTTGACATTGCGGGATTTGAAGCGGCTATGAAAGAGCAACAAGACCGTGCTCGTGCTTCAGTTGTCAAAGGTGGTTCAATGGGTATGCAAAATGAAACCCTGGCTGCTATCACAGAAGAGTCGACCTTTGTTTATGGTCAAACAGCTCTTGAGGCAAGCTTATCTGTCATTGTGGCTGATAATGAGCGTACAGAAGCAGTTTCAGAAGGTCGAGCCCTCCTTGTCTTTGACCAAACACCATTCTATGCAGAAATGGGTGGTCAGGTTGCAGACCATGGTTTTGTGAAAAACGCTGCTGGAGACATTGTTGCGACTGTCATCGATGTGCAGAAAGCACCAAATGGTCAACCATTGCACACAGTAGAACTGTCCGCAAGTATTTCAGTTGGTCAAACCTACACACTTGAAATCGAAACCAAACGCCGTAAGGGTGTTGAGAAGAACCACACAGCAACTCACTTGCTCCATGCAGCTCTTCACAATATTATCGGTGAGCATGCAACGCAGGCTGGTTCCTTGAATGAGAAAGATTTCCTCCGCTTTGACTTTACGCACTTTGAGGCTGTTACTGCGGAAGAACTTCGTCGTATCGAAGAAGAAGTCAATGAGCAAATTTGGAATGCTATTCCAGTTGTGACGGTTGAAACTGATATTGACACAGCTAAGGAAATGGGTGCCATGGCCCTCTTCGGTGAAAAATACGGTAAAGAAGTCCGTGTGGTGACAATTGGTGACTATTCTGTCGAACTCTGTGGTGGTACCCATGTTGGTAACACTGCTGAAATCGGCATTTTCAAGATCTTGAAAGAAGAAGGTATCGGTTCAGGTACCCGCCGTATCATTGCGGTAACAGGCCGTGAAGCCTTCCTTGCCTATCGTGACCGCGAGGACGCTCTCAAAGCTGTTGCGCAGACCCTTAAAGTGCCACAAATCGACCAAGTGCCGACAAAAGTGGAGGCACTGGCTGCGGAGCTCCGCGATTTGCAAAAAGAAAACGCTAGTCTGAAAGAAAAAGCAGCGGCAGCCGCTGCTGGTGATGTCTTCAAAGATGTCAAAGATGCTAACGGCATTCGCTACATTGCCAGCCAAGTCCAAGTATCAGACGCAGGTGCCCTCCGTACCTTTGCTGACAACTGGAAGCAAAAAGACTACTCCGATGTCTTGGTGCTGGTTGCTGCAATCGGTGACAAGGTCAATGTCCTTGTAGCCAGCAAATCAAGCGATGTTCATGCAGGGAACCTCATCAAAGTCCTTGCTCCAATCGTAGCAGGTCGTGGTGGTGGTAAGCCAGACATGGCCATGGCAGGTGGTAGCGATGCTTCTGCTATCCAAACCCTCTTGAACAGCGTGGCTGACAATCTATAATCGCTCACTAAACTCTTTTATCCTCTGGATGAAGGAGTTTTTTTGTATCTTATTCTAGTCATTCTGACCATTATTGACTACATTTTGACAAACTTCATAAACTATTTGACAAAAATTATTATTTTTTTGACAAAGATACTTGTCAAAAAGAAAAGGAAGTGTTACAATGATATCAAGATAAAGAGATGAAAACGAATTCATCAGGTAAATAAACAGAAAGTAGGAAATAAATATGAAAAAGATAAACAATAGTGACATTACACGTTTTGTGCAACTTATCGCTATCATCTATCTAGTTTTTGTCCTGTTGGCTGACATCATGAAGTGGCAGCAGTTGGATAATACCTATGTCGTTCTTGCCATTTGCACCATCGCAGTGACAGATGAGAACTTGTGGAAACTAGGTAGCAGAAAATAGTAAAAGGAAAAATTAGTCGAAAGTAAGTGGTGGAAAGTTATGAAAAATAATAGCAATAAAAAAGGAATGTTGATTACAGGAACAAGCGTTGTGCGAGGAGTGCAGGTTCTAGTTGCACTATATTTGATTTATAGTTTCGTTCAACTCTTTGTATTTGGTCAGGAGATAGATACCATGCTACTCTTGATGATGATGAATTCTCTCCTTCTTTTAGATGACACTCTCAGCAGAGAAAAGGAGAAGAACAATGAACAAGGCAGTTAAAAATGGAATGAAAGTAGTCCTACTGTTTTTCGTACTCTTCTTGATAACTATTTTGGTCTTTAAAGTTCTAGCCTTGCTAGGATTTGATCTTGGTTTGACGGAAATGAGTTATCTCTTTCCTCCTTTGTTAGCGACATTAGTGTTAGCTCTGCAATTTAACAAAAAGAAAAATAGTGAAAAAGCTAAGGAAAGATAGGAGAAACCTTATGAAACGACACATTTCAGCAGATATGGCAGCAATTATTATTGCAGGATCGAGTATTATGGGACTACTGATTGGAGTTGCTCTAGGACTAAATAGTTTAGTCTAGCTTGTAGGAAAATGAAGGAGTAGAAACATGGAAGCGAAAAAGAAATTATTTGAAGTTAATATCATGGAAAATAAGAAATTTGTATGGGGATTGAATATTCTTGCGATTGTTCTGGTCTTCCCATTTGCTCTGCTATTTGGTAAGTTAGCGTTTTCCTTGCTGGCTAATGTAGATCAAAATTTGCCTCTTACCTTACCAGAGTTATGGATAGCAACAGTTCTATTTCCTATTTTGATAGTTGTACATGAAGCTATTCATGGATTATTTTTCAAGATTTTTTGTCCTGAAAATCCTGTTAAGTTTGGTTTTAAATGGAAATCAGGGATGGCCTATGCGACCAGTCCAGGTTCGCTCTACAATCGGATGCAAATGCTAGTGATTAGCCTGGCTCCCTTTGTTGTGATTAGTTTGGGCTTGACCATGGTAGCAGTTTTTTGGGGGATGGATGTATCTCTTTATCTGATATTGGCTACTATACATGCAGCGGCTTGTGTAGGCGATTTCTACTATACTTATCTTTTATTGGTCAAGTTTGCCAAGGAAAATATAGCTGTCGAAGACACAGAAACAGGCTTGATTATCTACCAAGCCTAGAAAGGAAAACTCATGGAATATGTCTTAAAAAATCGGCTCAAGGAATTACGAGCCAGAGATGGTCTTAATCAGACAGAGCTAGCAAAGTTAGCAGAGGTATCACGGCAGACCATTAGCTTGATTGAGCGGGGCGAATACACGCCCTCGGTGGTTATTGCCATGCGTATAGCACAGATTTTTAATGAAAATGTGGAGAATGTCTTTCAATTAGTGGAGGTTGGAGAATGAAACAGGGGAAACAATTAACGACAGGAAAACGAATTATCTTTTTCATCTTAGTAGTCCTTGCGGTAGAAGTAGCATTATTTATAGCTGGTTTCTTCATGGGCTATTTTGAAGCTGCAGGATATGATATCAATACCCTTTTGTTCGTATCAAGAGCAGTTATGGTAGCAAGTTTCATTGGATTTGCTTATCTCTTGTACAAGAGCTTTACGACCTTTAAGCGTTACCAAGAAAGTGAAGACGATGATGACGTTCTTGATCAGCTCTACAAGACAACCTTTCGAAGTTTGCAATATAGTACCATTCTCTACAATATTTTTGGAGGTTTGGTTTTGGCAAATATGATACTAGGTGCTAATGTTTCAGCGGATTATTATAGAATCGAACTCTTTGATATTGCAGCTTTTATCGTTCTTCTTCCAGCTCAGATTGGAATCTTCAAGGTGACACAGGTAGTGCGTCAATACAAATTGTCAGCCTTTCCTACACCAAGCGAAATTAAAGATTATATATATGCACTAGATGAGGGTGAACGACAAGCTAATTTTGAACAAAGTTATCTAATTGTTCACAACTTGAATCAATGGGTCTTACCACTTTTATACGTTTTGATTATGATGGTAACGCTGATTACCCAGACACAACAGCTGTTGGCACTCTTGATAGTTGCTTTTATTCACATTTACATCAATATTCTCAATGTACAAATGATACGGAAATATTTTAAATAGACAAATAGAGGTACTAGCTATGAAAAAGGAAAATCTACACATCAAAGCAATTCATTATTTCTATGATATTGTTGCTGAGTTAGACGAGGTATCTTATGCGACCTTGACCAATTTCGGCAACAATATGTATATGCTCTTTATGACAGTGACACTGGTCAGTTTCCTGGTTAGCTTTGTGCTGGGAGAAGATGTTATGGGAATTAGCCTCTTCTTGACACTGGTTTATTCTCAATTCAAACAGGACGCTATTATCAAGCAGTTGGGTCTGGATAAATTGCTCGTTGCCGAGGCTGATGTGAAATTGGCTCGGAAGAAAATGATGAAACGAACTCTGTTTCAAACCCTACAGATTGCTGTCTACAGTCTGCTAGTTAGTATTGTTCTCTGGCAGTCACACATTCCACAGGAAAGCGGGACATCTGCAGCCGAGTATTTCCAGTTTGTCACTCCTATGACAGTTGTCCTGATGACCTTTATAGGATTTGTTAGCTTCTATTTCGCCAATCGTAAGAAAATTCAATTCATCTAATGCAAATGGAGGAATGAACAATGAAAGTCTTTAAGAAAATCTATCTTGCTTTGTTAATCGGTCTTGGTCTCTACGCAGTTGGCTATATTTTCGGAGAGTGGCTGGCTACTGGGCAGATTGATTTATCAACCCTGAATATCCTCTTGCCAATGGTTTTGGGCTTGCCTGCTCTGCTATTGATCGAAAAAGAAAGTAATGAAAATTGACTTAGTGTATGTGAAGGAGATTGCTATGAATAGACTTGGAAGTGTCAAAGATTGGAATGTGGTGAAGAATTGGAAGTTTCTCTTAGTGGGACTAGCTATCGTTGCGCTAAACGTGGTAGCCCAGATGGCGATTTTCTCCTTACCAAATTTTGATGGGAATAATCTACTGCTTGCTGTAGCTATCTTGTTGGTTGCTGTGGTGCTTGGACTTATGGTGACGGGCAAATTAGGCTTATGGAAAAGTGAGCAGAAGTGGGGAGTTTTCACGAATATTGGCTTTGTCACCCTTGCTTTTATCGTTATGTTTGGTCTGAAAATGATTGGTGGGCAACTGATTGCGCTGGAAGAAGGGTATAGCAAAATACCATCCAACCAAGAAATGATCAACAACTCTGATATGCCGACCGTGCTCCTGTTTCTCTTTGCGGTACTTTTTGCCCCAGTTCTGGAGGAATTGATTTGTCGTGGTATTCTGATGGGCAAGGTCTTCGGTAGGCAGTCGGTAGTTGGTCTGCTTCTGTCTAGCTTTCTATTTGGCCTTGTACATAGTCCGACCAATATCGGTTCTTGGGTTATCTACGGAGGTATGGGCCTGGTTTTAGGTCTAGTCTATCGTATTTCAGGTAACTATTCCAATGCACTCATCTTACACAGTCTCAATAATCTTCTCGGATTTTTGCTTATGCTAGTCATGAAAAGCCTGGGTTTGATTTAGGAGCTAAAAATGGAACTATTTTTATGGATAGCCTTTGCTTATTTATTGTTCACTTACCTGTCAGATAGGAAAAAGGTGAAGCAGTTGCAAAGCAAGGTAAACAAACTACAAAAAGGTCTAAAAGGAGAAAATCAGATGTCTGTTTTATTAAAAGAATTGGTCGGAAGTAAAGCCAAAATCCGTTTCGATGAGGAATTTATGACCATTTACGAATACAGCATTTTAGCTGTGGATGAGGATTGGGTTAAAATTTCCCGAGAATTAGCGACAGGAGAGATGGAAACCAAATTGGTTCGGGTCGATAATATTGTTGATGTGACGGTTTTAGAATAAGGAGGAATACATCATGAAGAAATTTTTAAAACATTCTGGTTTATTATTAGCCTATTACATTGCCTATCAATTCGGTGCCCAGTTCCTCCAGTTACCATGGGCTACTGAGCAGGTAGAGGGTATTCCAGCTAGTGCTGCAGAGGGACTTTATTGGTTTGGATTGATTGTAGGCTTGCCCTTGTTAATTGGTTTTTCCTACCTTCTTTGGAAAGTCTTGTATCCAAGAAAAACAATGCAGCTGACGCTAGATAAGCCTTGGCTGAAGCATATGGCCTATCCGTTACTAGCCTATCTTGCCTTCTTCATTCTCCAATTTCTCCTACCTGTTCCTGAATCGGACAATCAGAAAAATGCAGTTGCCTTTATCCAGTCTGCACCTATTCACTCCTTTTTCCTGGTGGTCATTTTTGCAGGTATCTTTGAAGAATTGATTTTCCGTGGTTTCATGGCAACCTATTTCTTCCCTAAATTATCGGATGTCAAATCTGTGGTGCTCTATGGTCTAGTTTCAGGAACCCTGTTTAGTTTTGTGCATGGTCCAGCAACCCTTCCGCAATTTTTGATTTACTTTACAATGGGGATAACTTTTGCCTGGCTCTATTTGGTTAAGCAAGATATTCGCTACCCAATGGCTCTACATATGCTTAACAACGGCATTTCCTATTTGATGATTGTATTTTTAGCATAATAAAAGCAGCTCAGATGAACTGCTTTTTTTGATTATAAACCGTAGAGGTAATCATCGTCCTGCATAGCTTCCACTTCACCAAGAAGATAGCCATTACCAACTTGGGAGAAGAAGTCGTGGTTAGATGTACCAGTTGAAATACCGTTCATGATGATTGGGTTGACATCATCTGCTGAATCTGGGAAGAGTGGATCCTGACCCAAGTTCATGAGAGCCTTGTTGGCATTGTAACGGAGGAAGGTCAATACTTCCTCTGTCCAGCCGACTGCGTCATAGAGGGAGCGTGTGTAACCTTCTTCATTTTCATAAAGTTGGTAGAGAAGGTCGTACATCCAGTCGCGGAGTTTATCTTGTTCTTCCTCGGCCAATTCATTGAAACCAAGTTGGAACTTGTAGCCGATGTAGGTACCGTGCACAGACTCGTCACGGATGATCAGCTTGATGATCTCCGCAACGTTGGCCAGCTTGTTGTTACCAAGGTAGTAGAGTGGCGTGAAGAAACCAGAGTAGAAGAGGAAGGTTTCTAGGAAAACACTGGCTACTTTCTTTTCAAGTGGTGTACCTGTTTCGTAGATTTCGTTGATAATCTTTGCCTTGCGTTGCAAGTATTCGTTGCTGTTGGTCCATTCAAAGATGTCTTCAATCTCAGACTTGGTGTTCAAGGTTGAGAAGATAGAAGAGTAAGACTTGGCATGGACTGACTCCATGAATTGGATGTTGTTGTAAACAGCTTCTTCGTGCGGTGTACGAATATCGTTGCGAAGAGCTTGGACACCTGTTTCAGATTGAAGTGTATCCAAGAGGGTCAATCCACCGAAGACCTTACCAACCAGGTCTTTTTCTTCAGCAGTAAGTTTACGCCAGTCATCCAAGTCGTTTGATAAGGGGATACGTGTATCGAGCCAGAATTGCTCTGTCAATTTTTCCCAAGTTGACTTGTCGATCACATCCTCAATGGCGTTCCAGTTTATGGCTTTGTAGTAGGTTTCCATCATATTCTCTTTCTTTTTCTTATACTTCAAATATTATATCACAAATAGATAGTAGCCTGTAAAAAAATCCCCTAAAAGGGATTTTAATCGATCGCTTATTAGTTGCTTCACATCGTGAATGGCAGTGTCGTAAGGTAGCTAGCCAATCCGCTCATAGCGGTTGGCGTAGATTAGGTAGTTGTCTTGCCAACAGCTAATCTTGTGAAAGTTACGACCTGAGAAAAGTCGTTCGATAATAACGACTTTTCGAGGTAGTAAGCCACTTAGTTACTGACCATATAGTCAGTAACTAAGTGGCTTGAAATCGAGTTCGGGCTAAGGACTTGGCAAAAAAAGATAAATCCCTTTGAGATGCAAGTCATCTCTGCGGTATTTCCTATTTTCTCATTTCCAACTTTCAACAGTCCCCCAGACTGTTGAAACGCCCTCACATATTACGACACGTAGAAACTGAAGACGATATTTCTTCAGTTTCGAAGTTAGTGAGGTAGCTAACTAATCCGCCGAGAGCGGTTAGCGTAGTTTAGCTAGTTGATTTATCAACAGCTAAACTTGCTACGTTAAATCACACAACTTTCACATTGGTTTGCACCGACTTCTTCGCCGTCATCAGTAAAGGTACGGATGTAGTAGATTGACTTGATGCCTTTGTTGAAGGCGTAGTTACGGAGGATAGAGAGGTCACGGGTGGTTTGTTTGTTTTCTGTTTTCCATTCGTAGAGTTCTTTTGGAAGTTCACTGCGGAGGAAGAGGGTGAGGGACAAACCTTGGTCAACGTGCTCAGTTGCAGCAGCATAGACATCGATAACCTTCCGCATATCCATGTCATAGGCAGATTTGTAGAATGGAATGGTTTCTGTTGCCAAGCCAGCTGCGGGATAGTAGATTTTACCGATTTTCTTCTCTTGGCGTTCTTCAATCCGTTGGGTAATCGGGTGGATAGAAGCAGAAACATCATTGATATAGGAAATAGATCCATTTGGTGCAACAGCTAGTCGGTTTTGGTGGTAAAGACCATCTGCCATGACTTTCTCACGGAGGTCAGCCCAATCTTTTCCGCTTGGAATGAAAATGCCTTCAAAAAGTTCTTTAACACGGCTAGATTGTGGTTGGTAGTCACCCGTCACATACTTGTCAAAATAGCTACCGTCTGCGTATTTTGATTTGTCAAAATTATGGAAGGTTGCCTTGCGTTCACGGGCAATGTTATTTGATTCTACCAAGGTCCAGTAGTTAAGGAGCATGAAGTAGATGTTGGTGAATTCCACAGCTGTTTTTGATCCGTAGTCGATCAAGTTTTGTGCCAAGTATGAGTGAAGTCCCATAGCACCAAGACCGATTGAATGCGCGCGCTCATTTCCAGCCTCGATAGAAGGTACCGCAGAAATGTGCGAATGGTCAGTCACGTAGGTCAGGGCACGAGTCATGGTACGGACAGAACGGCCAAAGTCAGGCGATTTCATCAGGTTGACAATGTTGGTTGAGCCAAGGTTACATGACACATCTGTTCCCATGGTCAAGTATTCCTGAGAGTCGTTGATCACGCTTGGTGTTTGGACTTGAAGAATCTCTGAACAGAGGTTGGACATGATAATCTTGCCGTCAACAGGATTGCTACGGTTGGCAGTGTCGATGTTGATGACATAAGGATAACCAGACTCTTGTTGAAGTTTAGAAATTTCTGTTTCCAAGTCGCGTGCCTTGATTTTTGTCTTACGAATGCGTGGGTTTGCAACCAACTCGTCGTATTTCTCCGTAATATCAAGGTAGCTGTAAGGCACACCGTATTCCAACTCAACGGAGTAAGGGCTGAAGAGGTACATGTCTTCATTTTTACGTGCCAACTCATAGAATTTATCAGGAACAGTGATTCCAAGTGACAAGGTCTTCACACGCACTTTCTCGTCAGCATTTTCTTTTTTAGTTGAAAGAAAGGCGATAATGTCTGGGTGGAAAACATCCAGATACACTACCCCAGCCCCTTGGCGTTGGCCAAGTTGGTTAGAGTAAGAGAAGCTGTCCTCGAAAAGTTTCATAACAGGAACAACCCCAGAAGCTGCTCCCTCGTAGCCCTTGATTGGAGCCCCAGCCTCACGCAAGTTGCTGAGGGAGATACCAACCCCACCACCGATACGGGATAATTGCAGAGCAGAGTTGATGGAACGTCCGATGGAATTCATATCGTCTGTGACTTGGATGAGGAAACACGATACCAACTCTCCGCGACGAGCACGGCCTGCGTTGAGGAAAGAAGGAGTAGCTGGTTGGTAACGCAAATGGATCATTTCGTTAGCCAAGTTGAGTGCCAACTCTTCATTTCCTTCTGCAAAATACAAGGCGTTGAAGAGAACGCGGTCTTCCATGCTCTCCAAGTAGTAGGCACCGTCGTTTGTTTTGAGGGCATACTGATTGTAGAACTTGTAGGCAGCCATGAAGGACTTGAAGCGGAAGTTTTGGTCTTTCAAGAATTGATCAATTTTGATGATAAATTCAGGGCTGTATTGGTCCAAAAATTCTTTCTCAAGATAGTTTTCTTCTAATAAGTAGGCAATCTTGTCCAAAATGGAATCAAATTGTTTGGTATTTGGGATAACATTTTCTTTGAAGAAGGCCTTAACAGCTTCTTGGTCCTTGTGGAGTGGAATTTGTCCATTGACTGGACGGTTGATTTCGTTATTTAAACGGAAGTAGGACACATCGCCTAATTCTTTCAAACTCATAATCGCAATCTCTTTCTATAAATAGTAGCAAGGGAGGTAGTTTTTAAACTAGTGCCTTTAATTTTGCTGGTTGGAAGCCAGAGAAGACTTCATTTTCAGTTTCAATAACTGGTGCTGATGAGAAGCCTAATCCTTTAACATGCTCGATATATTCAGGTTGCTCGTCTAGGTTGATTTCTGTATAGGCTACATTGTGCTGGTCAAGAAATTTCTTGCTCATTTTGCATTGTACACAATCATTTTTTGAATAGATAGTAACCATTCTTTTTCTCCTTTTTTGAATAAAATCACCAATCTAGGATACAAGATTTTGGGGTCAAAGTCAAGAGAGAAGTTCGAACGTTACACAAAATGTTGTGCAATAAAAATGTAATAGGCACTAGATATTGTGTGAATTCAAAAAAACAATCACAACAAGTTTTCATCCTACTTTCAATCCTTTACGCTTAATTGCTAATCTTGTTTTACTGAAAGAAAAGCAAAAAATTCTTGAAAATGATTTCAAAAAGTGGTATAATGCTTTTTGTAAGGGTTATCACAAATAACTCACAATTTTGTAAAAATAAAGGAGAATCCAAATATGGCTTCAAAAGACTTCCACATTGTGGCAGAAACAGGTATTCACGCACGTCCAGCAACTTTGCTTGTTCAAACAGCTAGCAAATTCGCTTCAGATATCACTTTGAACTACAAAGAAAAATCTGTAAACCTTAAATCTATCATGGGTGTTATGAGCCTTGGTGTTGGTCAAGGTGCTGATGTAACTATCTCAGCTGAAGGTGCTGATGCTGACGATGCAATCGCAGCGATCACTGAAACAATGGAAAAAGAAGGATTGGCATAAGAAAATGACAGAAATGCTTAAAGGAATTGCAGCATCGGATGGTGTTGCCGTTGCTAAGGCATATCTACTCGTTCAGCCAGATTTGTCCTTCGAAACTGTTACAGTTGAAGACACAAATGCAGAAGAAGCTCGTTTGGATGCAGCTCTTGCAGCATCTCAAAACGAGCTTTCTCTTATTCGTGAGAACGCAGTAGCTAGCCTTGGTGAAGAAGCCGCAGCTGTTTTTGATGCACACTTGATGGTACTTGCTGACCCAGAGATGATTGGTCAAATTAAAGAGACTATCCGTGCTAAGAAGACAAATGCTGAGACTGGTTTGAAAGAAGTTACAGATATGTTTATCGCTATCTTTGAAGGTATGGAAGATAACCCATACATGCAAGAGCGTGCTGCAGATATCCGTGACGTTGCTAAACGTGTATTGGCAAATCTCTTAGGTGTTCGCCTTCCAAACCCATCTGCAATTAACGAAGAATCTATCGTTATTGCACATGACTTGACTCCATCAGATACAGCTCAATTGAACAAACAATTTGTTAAAGCTTTTGTAACAAATATCGGTGGTCGTACAAGTCACTCAGCTATCATGGCTCGTACACTTGAAATTGCTGCTGTATTGGGTACAAATAACATTACTGAAATCGTTAAAGATGGCGATGTACTTGCTGTTAACGGTATCACAGGTGATGTGATTATCAACCCAACTGAAGAACAAATTGCAGAATTTAAAGCGGCTGGTGAAGCTTATGCTAAACAAAAAGCTGAGTGGGCACTTTTGAAAGATGCTCAAACAGTTACAGCTGACGGCAAACACTTTGAATTGGCAGCAAACATCGGTACACCAAAAGACGTTGAAGGTGTAAACGATAACGGTGCAGAGGCTGTTGGTCTTTACCGTACAGAGTTCTTATACATGGACTCACAAGACTTCCCAACTGAAGATGAGCAATACGAAGCTTACAAGGCTGTTCTTGAAGGTATGAATGGCAAGCCAGTTGTGGTTCGTACAATGGATATCGGTGGTGATAAGGAACTTCCTTACTTCGACCTTCCACATGAAATGAACCCATTCCTTGGTTTCCGTGCCCTTCGTATCTCTATCTCTGAGACTGGTAACCAAATGTTCCGTACTCAGTTGCGTGCCCTTCTTCGTTCATCTGTACATGGTAAACTTCGTATCATGTTCCCAATGGTTGCCTTGTTGACTGAATTCCGTGCAGCAAAAGCAATCCTTGAAGAAGAAAAAGCAAACTTGTTGGCGGAAGGTGTAGCAGTTGCGGATGATATCCAAGTTGGTATCATGATTGAAATCCCTGCAGCAGCAATGATTGCAGACCAATTCGCTAAAGAAGTTGACTTCTTCTCAATTGGTACAAACGACTTGATCCAGTACACTATGGCAGCAGACCGTATGAACGAACAAGTTTCATACCTTTACCAACCATACAACCCATCAATCCTTCGCTTGATCAACAACGTTATCAAGGCTGCACACGCAGAAGGCAAATGGGCTGGTATGTGTGGTGAGATGGCTGGTGACCAACAAGCTGTTCCACTTCTTGTCGGAATGGGCTTAGATGAGTTCTCTATGAGTGCAACATCTGTACTTCGTACTCGCAGCCTCATGAAGACACTCGATTCAGCTAAGATGGAAGAATATGCTCACCGTGCCTTGACAGAATGTGCAACGGCAGAAGAAGTTCTTGAACTTCAAAAAGAGTATGTTGATTTCAACTAATGATAAAATGAAAGTTTGGAGTAGATAAACTGCTTCAAACTTTTTTTATGTATTGATTCTATTGTATATTATAATACATTGTTTACTGATAGAATAGAAACTTTTATACCTGAAAGTATATTGGAAGAAAATTTGAAATTTTCTAAAAATTATTGCAAAATTAATTTCAATGTGTTACAATGTTCACATTATACTCAAAGGAGGAAGAAATGAAGGCGTATAATAATTATATTAACGGTTCTTGGGTTGGATCAGAAAAATCAATCGAGATTCACTCACCGATTAATCAAGAAAAACTTGGTACAGTTCCTGCTATGTCGAAAGAAGAAGTTGATCAGGCAATGGAAGCTGCTAGAAAGGCCTTGCCTGCTTGGCGTGCCTTGTCAGCATTTGAACGTGCTCAATATTTGCACAAAGCTGCCAATATTTTGGAAGAGCGTAAGGATGCTATTGGTGAAATTTTAGCAAAAGAAGTTTCAAAAGGTATTAAGGCATCAATCGGAGAAGTGGATCGTTCCGCTCATCTCATTCGTTTTGCTGCTGAAGAAGGTTTGCGTGTTTATGGTTCATCATTAGAAGGTGGAACATACGAGCCAACTGCTAAGTCAAAAGTTTCCTTGGTTCGTCGCGAGCCAGTAGGTATCGTATTGGCGATTGCACCCTACAACTACCCTGTTAACTTGTCTGCTTCGAAGATTGCTCCGGCTCTAATCGGAGGAAATGTGGTTATGTTTAAACCACCAACGCAGGGTTCTATTTCTGGTCTATTGTTGGCAGAAGCTTTCGCAGATGCAGGAATCCCAGCGGGTGTTTTCAATACCATTACTGGTCGTGGTTCAGAAATTGGTGACTACATCATCGAACACCCAGAAGTGAACTTCATTAATTTTACAGGTTCAACACCAATTGGACAAAAAGTTGGTAAATTGGCAGGTATTCGTCCAATCATGCTTGAGTTGGGTGGTAAGGATGCTGCGGTTGTTATGGAAGATGCGGATTTGGACCACACTGCAAAAGAAATTGTAAGTGGTGCCTACAGCTATTCAGGTCAACGTTGTACGGCTATTAAGCGTGTTCTTGTTATGGATTCTGTAGCGGATGAATTGGCTGCGAAGTTGAAAGCAGAAGTTGAGAAATTGACTGTCGGTGATCCATTTGAGAACAAGGACATTACGCCAGTTATTGACGAACAATCAGCAGAATTTATTGAAGGTCTGGTTAGAGATGCTCAGGCAAAAGGTGCAACTGAATTGACACCATACAAACGTGAGAAAAACTTGATTTGGCCAACCCTTCTTGACCATGTTACATCAGATATGGAAATTGCTTGGGAAGAACCATTTGGACCAGTTCTTCCAATTATTCGTGTTTCATCATTGGATGAAATGTTGGAATTGTGTAACCAGTCTGAATATGGTCTTCAATCTTCTATCTTTACAAGCAATTATCCGTTTGCTTTTGATTTTGCTTCTAAATTAGAAGTTGGTACGGTTCATATCAATGCCAAGACCCAACGTGGTCCAGATAACTTCCCGTTCTTGGGTGTCAAGGGTTCAGGAGCGGGTGTTCAAGGTATCCGTTATAGTATCGAAGCGATGACTAAAGTGAAGTCAGTGGTATTTGACGTTCAATAAAAAGGAAAGACAGTTAGGTTGCTAGCTGTCTTTTTTGCTTAATTATCTGAGGCTGAATGGTAAGAAGTTGTTCATGAGAATACGAAAAAAAGTTCCAACCGAAAGTTCTATAATGAAGTTAGCCACCTTACCTTAGTCAAGAATTAGATGTTTCACTATGTTTGAGTAAGTTGATGATTTCATTTGATAACAGGCTTGAAGCTGTTAGGCTAGGTGCCCAAGGCTAATCATAGCCTTGGTTTAGCTGAAAAAACAGCTTCAAGGGTTCCTGTTGTCAAATGAAATGTGATTTAAGGTATAAGAAAACACCTCTGTGCTATACTTGTTGTTCACCACAAACACAAGGAAAGGCACAGAGATGCAAAAGTATTATACACCAAAAGGGAAACATTTGACAATAGATAACCGTCGCTTGATTGAGCGGTGGAAACTTGAAAATAAGTCCAATCGTGAAATTGCAGGCTTGTTAGGAAAGGCTCCTCAAACAATTCATAATGAAATCAAGCGTGGGACAACCTTACAACAAGTGCGAAAAGGGGTCTACAAGAAAGTTTATTCTGCTGATTATGCACAAACTGTTTACCATTCCAATCGAAAACGGTCGGTTAAAAAGTTAATTCTAACAAAGGAAATCAGAGAGAAGATCTTACACTATCATAAGCAAAAGTTTTCTCCTGAAATGATGGTTAAGAAGAAGCAAGTGAAAGTAGGGATTTCAACCATTTACTACTGGTTTCATAATGGTCATTTAGGATTGAAGAAATCGGACATGCTTTATCCTAGAAAATGGAAAGGTGTCAAGAAGCAAGCCAGTCCGAACTTTAAGCCAGCTGGTAAATCAATCGAAGAGCGACCAGAGGTCATCAATCTTCGATTGGAAAACGGTCATTATGAAATTGATACAGTTCTACTAACCAGAGCGAAAAATCAGTGTCTTTTAGTCTTAACCGACCGACGAA
>NZ_POPB01000401.1 GCF_002964045.1 Streptococcus suis
TAAGAACTTTAAAACTAAGATTTACATCGCTTTGAATATTGAAAAAGAGAGAACGAATTTCGTCCTCTCTAGGTGTTAGCTTTTCATCTACCCACTACAGTTGACAAAGAGCCTTTATTTTATGCTCGAATAGTTAATGATTGCCCATCTTCTTGGTAGAGGTTGATGAGGCCCGATTTGCAGGCACGAATCATGTCACCAGGATAAATTTCACGGTCCAGCTTAATAGTTAAGAGTTCCATCGGCTTGTTGGCACGGTCAATCTTTTCTCCATTTGAATCACGAAGGTCTTGGATAGTCGTTTCAAAGTGGCGGAAACCTGGTCCGTAGAACTCCACTTGGTCGCCTTCGTTGATAACATTGCGTTGGCGAATAGTGGCGGTCATGGTTTCCTTATCAAAAGCTACTACTTCTGCGATGAATTTGTATTCTGGAATTTTACGGCGAGCACCGAAGAGCTGTTCGTTTTCGCTCGGCGGGCTGTAGTAGAAACCTGTTGCCAATTCTCGTTGGGCAACCTTCCACATTTCGTCAATCAGGTCTTGCTTGATAGCTTCAAATTTTTCAGGACTTTCAAGATAGGCATCGACCGCAGCCTTGTAGCAGTTGGTTACGGTTGATACGTAGTGGACAGATTTCATTCGGCCTTCGATTTTTAGGCTATCGACCCCATTTTCAATCATGTCTGGAATATGGTCGATCATACACATATCCACCGCAGACATGGAGAACTCCTCTGGTATTTCCCCCTTAATCGAACGGCGTTCTTCACCAAATGGGAGGTCGTAGAGGTTGTACTTCCAGCGGCAAGACTGGGAGCATCCGCCGCGGTTGGCATCGCGTTTGCTCATGTGGTTGGAGAGAACGCAGCGGCCTGAGTAGGAGATACACATGGCTCCGTGGACAAAGGCTTCGATTTCAACATCTGTCCGTTTGCGGATTTCAGCTACTTCTTCCATGGTCACTTCGCGGGCCAAGACGACACGGGTCAAGCCCAATTCCTTCCAAAACTCGAAGGTTTCATAGTTGGTTGATGAAGCCTGAGTTGACAGGTGGATTTCAAGGCCTGGTGCTTCGGTCGCACAGATGACGATGAGGGCTGGGTCGGACACGATAACGGCATCCAATCCCATGTCTCGTAGTTCACGGAACCAAGCTCCTGCTCCTTCTTCATTTCCCTCGTGGGTGACCATGTTGGCAGCTACATAGACCTTGGCACCGCGGGCATGGGCGTATTCAATCCCCTCCCGCATCTCGTCCATGGTAAAGTTACCAGCTCGGCTGCGCAGACCGTAGGCCTGACCACCGACAAAGACAGCATCGGCACCATAATCAATGGCTACCTTCAATTTTTCCAATGTCCCTGCAGGTGACAAGACCTCGGGACGTTTTAATGTTTTTGACATAATAAACTTCTTTCTATTTGCGACGGTTTCCACGTGAAAACGATACTTTTTCATGTGGAAACCTAGTGCAGAGTTTAGAAAATCGCCCAAAGGCGTTTTCGTGCTCTGACCTTACATAGTAAGTGACAGAGCTAACTCTGCCAGGATAGAATAACGATGTTGTTTCACTCGGAAACTTAGGGTAGAGCTAACTCTGCCAGGATAGAATATAGATTAAAAAGTAATTATATTGTGCTAAAAATATAGTTATTTGACTTTATTACGGTCAAATTCGTAGAAACCTGTATCCAAGCCACGCTCAACTGGGTGGAGTTTGCGGACCTGCTCATCTAATAGAAATGCCTGATCATAGGTGAACTCCCCATTTTCAATCAAATCTCTGGCTTGAACAAAGAGCTTGGCAATTTCAACAAAGTTCTGACCTGGACAATAGATACCGTCCAGTTTCCAGTTGTGGTAGCCATGCTCATCCAACTCCGATAACTTGGTCATCATATCAATGTCGTTGTTGATAAAGATGTGGGTACCGTGTTTATCTTCAAAAATAGAATAGTGGCTATCTGGGTCACTCGGTTCTGCTAAGAAAAGTCCGCGTCCACGTGACAAATCTGTTTCATCAGCCCTGGTAAAATTGTAATAATTTTGCAACAAGGTCCGCTTAGAGTGATGGATAACTGAAGCACCGTAAACCAAGATTTCAGCAGGGATTTCCAAGTTTTTAGCAATGTCAAAGAGTTCTTCCGATGGAATTTCCCGTGCTAAAACAGCCTCCACTGCCCCGTGGTCTTTCCAGAAGTTAATCTGGCGACTGGAGGTTACAAAGACAGATGTGTCATAGATTAACTTGAAATTGTAGCCGTCCCGCTTGTTGATGTAGAAAATGCCTGTATCGCCGACAACCAGATAATCAACTTTAATTTCTCTCATCAAGTCCATAAAAGGTTTGATATTGTCCATCATGGCTTGATGCATGAGAGCATTGGCCGCAACGGTCAGTTCCTTACCTGCACCGTGAACCAGCTCCGCTATTTCCCTAAGTTCATCATAAGTAAAATTAGTCGGAATACGAAGGGCATGGTCGGCTTCTCCAACATAAATACGGTCAACACCTGCAGCAAGCAATTCCTTGACCTGTTCAATACTTTCAGCTGTTGCTGTAATGATAATTTTTCCCATAAAGTTCATTATATCACAAAGTTTTTTGTATGGTAAGGCGATGCCAGTATTTTAATGTTCAGACTTTTTTAATTTTTCAATGTAACCTTATTGTAATATAATTGACATGTTATTTTATAATTGTTATGTTATGCTTTAAGGAGCAGAAAAGGAGACTATATGGTATTACGTAACTATCAGTCCCATGAAAATCAGTACGAAGAGACTATCCCGAAAGAGAAAAAAAATCGTTTTCAATCTTTTCAATTTGAAGATATACAAAAAGCTCGTGTTCAAGAACTTTTATTTTTTGTAAATCTGGTATTATTTAGTTTGATTACAGTCATTTCAAGTTACATCTATCTTGCATTAGGTGTCCCAGTTTTTCCTGCTATGCTTTTAGCAAGTGCAACAGGATTTATCGGGCTTCGATTGGTTCAGATTGGACTTAAAAAGAAATTTAAACCGAGACAAACACGCAAATAAAATAAAACAAAGAGCGACGGATTACTCCTCGCTCTTTTTGCTTATTCTTCTTCCCTCATCAAACAATTTACTTTCTTTTCCTTTCAGAATGGTTTGATAGTTTTCAATTTTATAATCCAAATGGTCTAAAGCTTTCTGAATTTCTACTAATCGGGACCGTAGTTCTTCCTGCTCTTCTTTTAGTAGAACAATCCGAGCCTTCACAGTATTATCTCCAGCCTGCACCTAGCCCATGTACTCAATCAAGCGCTCAATAGACATACCAGCACCCCTAAAACAGCGAATAAATTCCAAAATGGCGACATCATTTTCCGAAAAGTCTCTTACTCCAGAAGATTTTCTTTCAATTTTGGGAACTAGACCAATACGCTCATAGTAACGAATGGTATCAGCTGATAGACCCGTCACTTGACTAACTTCTTTGATATTCATTCCAGGATCCTTTCTTTGTTTTCGCTTATTATACACCTTGAAGTCCACTCCAGGTCAAGTCATTATATAAAAAATCTGAGAAATCCCAGATTCTTGCTTACAAATATTCTCCCTTGACAACAAAGAAGGTGCCACGGATTTCCCCAGCTAATTTGGAGCGTTGGCGGGCAAACTTGAATTTGCCTTCAAATTCTTTGGGAATGTCAATTCCGTCTGACAATTTGAATCCGACTGCTCGTTTGCCTCCTTCTTCTAGCGTATAGAGGACATTGACCGCCAAGCCATTGTCATAAAAGACAAAGGACCAGAGAATGCCATCCACTTCCAGCTGGGCGACGTTGAGCGGTGTGTAGGTGAAAACCATATCCCGCTCCGCCAAGACCTTCTCGATGAAAGGCAGAATTTCAGGCTTCTCCTCTGGGGTATAGACTACATATTCTTGCTTGTACTTGTTCCAGAAATAGCGGGCCTCGTTGGCACGCAGACCGGCCAATACATCTGCGACAGGGCTAGTTTCCAATCCCGTCGTCTCGACTTCTTTGAAATTAACTGTGTAGTACATAGTCACTCCTTTAGTAAAAAAGCACCCGAAGGTGCTAGGTTTTAAGCATTAAACGCTTCTGTCAATTGTGGCACCACTTGTTTCTTACGGGAAACGGCACCAGCAAGGAAGGCGTGGTTGTTTTCCAACTTGAAGTTGAAGGCTGCTTCTACCTTGTCCATGTTGCTTCCAAGGGCAAGGATTTCAGAGTTTGAGTTGACGATGTCTGTAATCATCAAGACAAAATCAGAATAGCCATTTGCTGCAGAAGCTGCTGTCATTGCTGCTTCAATCTCTGCTTGACGCTCCAAGACTTCCGCAATATCTACTGTGTTGACCTGGGCCACACGCACATCATTGCCATTCAAACCGAAGGTTTTCGCGTCGATGTCAATCAATTCTTCTGCTGACTTGCTAGCAAGGTTGGTACCAGCTTTCAAGAGTGCCAAGCCGTATTCTTCCAAGTTCACACCTGCCAATTCTGCCAATTCTGTCGCGACCTGTGGGTCAGATACATGAGTGGTTGGCGATTTGAGCAAGAGGGTATCTGAGATCAAGCCAGACAAGAGAAGGCCCGCTACTTCTTTAGGAAGGGTAACACCATTTTCCTTGGCAGCACGGTAAACGATAGAAGAAGCTGATCCAACTGGCTCCAAACGCATATAAAGCGGGTTAGCTGTTTCAAAGTTTGCGACACGGTGGTGGTCAATAACAGCTGCCACTTCTACATCTTTGATGTCTGCGATTGATTGTTGGAATTCATTGTGGTCTGTCAAGATGACTTGGCTAACACCTTCTGCCTTAGCAGACTCAACCACGCGCGGTGCAGTAACACCAAAATAGTCAAGTGCAAACGCTGTTTCTTCATTTGGCGTTCCAAGTGCAACTGCTTCCGCATCACGACCAAACACCTCGCGCTCCAAGTGAGCCCAACCGTATGATGATGCAATGGCATCTGTATCAGGATTTTGGTGACCAAAAACTAAAAATTTAGACATGTTTACAACCTCATTTTTCTAATAATCTCCTACATTTTACCATAAATAGAAAGACTTGTGAACATGGACGGGTCGGGATTTGCCAAACGGTTTCAAAAAGAGTAAGATAGAAGGTAGCAATACAAAAGGAGAACCATATGAAATTTTCAGACTATACCTATGTCCGTCCAGATTATGAAGCTATCAAGGCTCAATTTTCTGACCTGACAGACCAGTTGGCTCAGGCAAGTGACTTGGAAACAACTCGTACACTTGTGGCAGCCGTTACCAAATTACTAAACTTGGTCGATACCCAGTACAACCTCTGGATGATCCGCCATACTATCGACATGAACGATGAGTTCTACAATGAAGAAACTAAGTTTTGGAATGAATATTCGCCACTCTTTGAAGAATTGACCACCAACTACTACCGTGTCATTGTCCAGACGCCTTACAAGGAAGAGTTGTCAGACATCTTGCCTCAAACCTTCT
The DNA here is from genome assembly GCF_002964045.1 of Streptococcus suis. Classification (GTDB taxonomy): domain Bacteria; phylum Bacillota; class Bacilli; order Lactobacillales; family Streptococcaceae; genus Streptococcus; species Streptococcus suis_U. The sequence continues at coordinate 5,493 of NZ_POPB01000401.1, forward strand.
TCATGCAGGCAGAGAACAAGCTCAAGACCTTCTCATCTGATGTGATTCCCTTGTTCCAAAAGGAAAATGAATTGACCGATGAGTACAGCAAATTGATTGCTGGTGCAGAAATTGATTTCCAAGGTCAGACTTACAACTTGGCACAAATGGGCCCATTCGGTCAATCAACTGACCGCGAAGTCCGCAAGACTGCATCTGCTGCCACAACTGCCTTCTTTGAAAGCAAGGAAGCTGATTTTGACCGTGTTTACGATGAATTGGTCAAGGTCCGCACGGAAATTGCCCACAAACTCGGCTTCAAGGACTATGTGGAATACGGCTACCTCAAGATGAACCGTTTCGACTACAATCGTGACATGGTCAAGGTGTACCGTGAAGAAATCCTCAAACATATCGTACCGATTGTGCAAAATCTGCGTCAACGCCAAGCCAAACGCTTGCAGGTGCCAAGCCTGAAACACTACGACCTCAATCTTGAGTTCTTAGACGGAAATGCAGTCCCACAAGGTGACCCAGATTTTATCGTCAGCCAGGCCCAAGACATGTACCGTGAATTGTCCACAGAAACAGGCGAGTTCTTCGACTTCATGATTGAGCATGAACTCTTGGACTTGGTGGCAAAACCAGGCAAAAACAGCGGTGGCTACTGCACCTATATCCCTGACTTCAAGAGCCCATTCATCTTCTCTAACTTCAACGGAACCAGCGGCGATATTGATGTTTTGACCCACGAAGCAGGTCACGCCTTCCAAGTCTATCGTTCCCGTTGGATTCAAAGTCCAGAAGTTGTCTGGCCAACCTATGAAACCTGTGAAATCCACTCCATGTCTATGGAATTTATGACTTGGCCTTGGATGGACCGTTTCTTCAAGGAACAAGTGGATAAGTACAAATTCACCCACTTGGCAAGCGCCCTACTCTTCTTGCCTTACGGTGTCTTGGTGGATCACTTCCAGCACGAAGTCTATGAACATCCAGAAATGACGCCTGCAGAACGTAATGCAACTTGGAAAAAACTCCAAGATCTCTACTTGCCAGACCGTGACTATTCCGAGTCAGAAGCCCTCAACCGCGGTATCTTCTGGTATCGTCAAGGTCATATCTTTGCTAGTCCATTCTACTACATCGACTATACCTTGGCCCAAGTTTGTGCCCTTCAATTCTGGAAACGTACGCAGGTAGATCACGATGAAAATGCTTGGGAAGACTACATCCGCATCTGTGATTTGGGCGGCACCAAGTCCTTCTTGCAAGTGGTTGAAGCCGCAAACCTCCAATCACCATTCAAAGAAGGTGCCCTCGAAAGTACCGCCAAAGCTGCAGCCGATTGGTTAAATGCAGTTAAGGATGACGAACTCTAAAACGCAAAAATCTGAATGAACAGCTCATTCAGATTTTTTTTGATTTGACAAAGTTGATGTATTTTTCCCCAAATGTTTCGATTTGCTCCAAGACCAACTTAAATTCCTGCCCAATCTCACTTAGTTCATACTCGACCTTTGGCGGAACTTGTGCATAGACTTTACGCGTAATCAATCCATATTCTTCTAATTGTCGGAGTTGCTTGGTCAAGGTTGCTTGGGAAATCCCTGTTAATCGACGATGCAATTCATTAAACCGAATCGGTCCTTCTTCGATATGATGGAGCAATAACATACTCCATTTCCCTGATAATACACTTTGAGTAGCCACATAAGGGCACTCTGGAACAGTATGAGATGTAAATGTTGGCATATTTACCCTTTCTTTTTTCTTGATACGACGCATTACTTCACAAATAGATAGTGACTTTACAAAAAAAACGTACTTGTATTTACTTTTTATACCTGCTACAATAATACCATAAACTACGAAAGTAGGAAAGAATTTTCTTAAGAGGAGGACATATGTCTCTTATCTCAACTTTCAAAAAAATCTTTACAAAGAAGGAAGAAAAACAAATGAAAAACATTCTATTTATCGTCGGTTCATTGCGTGAAGGTTCATTTAACCACCAAATGGCTAAACAAGCAGAAAGCATTTAAGAAGGTCAAGCTACTGTAAGCTACCTTGATTACAAAGATGTCCCATTGATGAACCAAGACCTTGAGACACCTGTCTTGCCAACAGTCCAAGCTGCACGCGATGCCATTATGGCAGCAGATGCCATCTGGATTTTCTCACCCGTTTACAACTTTGCTATCCCAGGTACTGTGAAAAACTTGATTGACTGGCTCAGCCGTGCCCTTGACTTGTCAGATACTCGTGGTCCATCTGCCCTTCAAGACAAAATCGTTACCGTATCATCTGTTGCCAGCGCTGGTCATGACCAAATGTTCGCTAGTTATCATGCACTACTACCATTTGTTCGTATGCAAGTTGTAGGTGAGTTTACAGGTACAACTGTCAACCCAGAAGCCTGGGGAACTGGACAGTTGGTATTGTAGAGGAAGCTATTGCTGGTTTGCAAGCACAAGCAAAAGCATTGTTGGAAGCTTAACACAAACTTTCTTTACAAAATTAAGATTGAATAACCAACACTAACTAGAACTTCGGTTCTAGTTTTTTTTAAAATCAATCGAATTCTTCCTTGATATGATACAAAACTTCACCTTAAGATAGTGACTATCCATAAATTACGTACTTGTAAAATAGTTTGTATGTGTTATAATGATTATACAATCATTTATTTACCTTATGAATTTATTCAAGCCAAATTAGAAAGTCAGGTATTCCTATGTACAATTCCCAATTTAAACTGGGCCATGTCGCCCTTAATGTCCGCGATTTGGAGCTTCAAAGCCTCTTCTACCAACAAGTCTTAGGTCTCCAAGTCCTCTCCAAAAGCCCTCACCAGATTGACCTAGGCGTTGGAAAAAACATCCTTGTCCGCCTGATTCAAACAGAGCAGAAAGGCGAAGTCAGCCACAGCTACGGCCTCTACCACTTGGCCATTGTCCTACCAAGCCGTGAAGACTTGGGCACCATTTTCCGTCACTTTATCGACAATAAGATTCCCCTCCAAGGCGCCAGCGACCACGGTTACAGCGAAGCCATTTACCTAGCCGACACCGAAGGCAATGGCATCGAAGTTTACCGTGACCTGCCACAAGATGCATGGGATGTTCGAGCTGACGGTCGAATTATTGGAAAAACTGAGCCTATGGATGCTGAAATGATTTATGCTTTAGGGAAAAAAGCTGACGCAGCCTATCAGATGCCTGCTGGTAGTCGCATGGGCCATGTCCATCTATCTGTCCGAGAAAGCGCTGCTTCTAGCAAATTTTACCAAGAAGTTCTAGCTGTCAGAGATAATTTCACCGTTCCATCTGCATCCTGGTTAGCTTCTGGCGGCTATCATCACCACCTAGCTGTCAATGAATGGGGAGGAAAAAATCTGAAAACCAGACAAGAAGGCATGCCAGGACTTGCCTACTATACGGTCATCTATTCCAATCCAGAAGCTTTTGAAGCAACCTTGAATCGTGCTATTGCTGCAAACCTAAACCTTCAAAGACTAGACAATAGCGCAGCTTTTGTTGATGTGGATGGCATAAAAACTAAGCTTGTATTAGAATAATACAAAAAAGGAAGTATCTAGCACTTCCTTTTCTTTGTTTATTTGATTAAGCCAAGATCGTATTTCATTCCCAAAATCCGTTTGACGGATTGGTCAATTCGCTCCTCTGTAATAGTTCCAGCCTTTACTTGTTCGATAATATAAGGAATTTGACTGGCATAACTTGAAGACAATATCATATCTGTCCCAGCTTGAATGGTCTGCAAGGCACCTGTATCTTGATCTACAAATTGGACCAAGCCTTGCATATCAAAATCATCCGTCATAATGACACCTTCAAAACCAAGCTCATTCCGAAGGATTTTATTGATTTCAGGTGAAATGGATGATGGGACATCATCAATGGCAGGTACAATATTGTGGCTAACCATGATAGAGTCTGCACCTGCCTCAATACCAGCTTTAAAGGGAAGAAAATCATTGGCCCGTAATTCTTCTAAACTGCGGTTATCATAGACCAAATCCGTATGCGAGTCAGCATTGTCTCCATAACCCGGGAAGTGCTTCAGGGTCGAAGCGAATTGTTCCTCTTTCAATACTGTAACCAATTGAGAGATGTAATCTGAGGTGATCGTTGCATCCTGCCCAATGGTCCTATCGTAGATAAAAGAGGATGGATCGGTGGATAAATCTGCAACAGGGAAGAAGCCTGCGTAGATTCCCTCTTCCTTTAAAAGACTGGTCTTCTGCTTGGCATCCGACAAAATCGCCTCAATGCCGCCAGCTTGGTACAATCCCAAAGGCGATGCAAAAGGTGTTTCCAGAAGTTGACTAATGCGCGTCACCGTCCCACCTTCCTCATCTGAAGCCATTAATAGCGGCACTTTTGAAAGCGATTGATAAGAAGCAATCTCTTCTTTAACCTGCTCCAGTGTCTTACCTTCAAAATCACTTGCAAATAAGATATAGCCCCCAAAATGATAGGTTTCCAATGCCTCAGTTTGTCCTGCAGATGGCATCCGAGCAAAGATCATCTGTCCGACCTTTTCTTCTAAGGTCATTTGACTAAGATATTGATTAACTACCTTTTCCTTGTCAGAAACTTCAGTGCTTGACTCTGAAGTTGCTACAGTATGTTCTACTACTGTATCTTCTTTTTTACCCAGAAAAAAGGTTAAAAGCAAGCCTAAATACAAGAGTACAACTAAAAGCGACCCAAATCTACCTAAATTTTTTCTCATATTTCTCCTAATAACAATTTTACCTATCCCTTGATGCGATTTAAATAATCCTGATAAGACTCTGTTTCCATCAAGGCTTTTGCATTTTCAACGCGAGCCTTTGTTGGTGGCTTGGTTCCCTCTAACGGGTAAGGTCTGCCCAGCTCACGCCACTTAAATTCGCCAAGGTTGTGATAAGGAAGTACTTCAAAACGCTCAACATTGTTCAATGTTTTGACAAATTTCCCCAATTCTACTAAATCGTCATCTCGGTCTGTTAATCCAGGTACCAAGACATGACGAATCCAAACTGGCTTACCAATATCCGATAGGTAACGGGCACATTCTAAAATGGTTTTATTACTATGACCCGTGACAATTCGGTGCTGGTCTGGATTGATTTCCTTAATATCCAAAAGCACTAAATCTGTCACTTCCATGAGGCGATTGTATTTTTCCAAATACCGCTCGGTCGAGCGGAAGGTAAGCGCACAGGTATCCAAGGTTGTATGGATGCCTCTTTCTTTGGCCAAGGTAAAGAGGGCAATCAAAAAATCAATCTGAATAGTCGCTTCCCCACCTGAAACGGTTATGCCACCTTCCTTGCCCCAAAACATTCGGAAACGCATGGCTTCATTCAAAACATCTTCAGCTGTACGCTCTGTCGCTGCAGGATTAACCAAATCCCAGGTATCTGGATTATGGCAATATTGGCAACGCATATGACAGCCTTGCATAAAAACAACAAAACGAACGCCTGGACCGTCTACTGATCCAAAACTTTCCGTAGAATGAACCAAGCCTGTAACTTTTCGGTAATCAATTTCTGTCATCATCTCAACCTCTTCACTTTATAGGTATAGTATATCACAAAATTGAAAACGCTTCTATCATTTGCTTTTTAAATGATGGACTTTTCATCTTTGACAAGTCGATAAGTCAAGCCCAAGACTCCTGACTGCATTTGTTTGGATTCCAACAATTCCAAACCACTCGCTAATCCATCAAATAAATTCAAGCCTTCACCAACAATGACCGGCGAAACTGTCACTTTTAGCTGATCAACCAAGCCCTCTTTCAAGAGTGCTTGTGCTAGCCTTGGACTACCCAAAACAAGAATATCACCTTCGTCTTTTGACTTTTCAGCTTGAAGTCGTTCCATCAAATTCTCAGTAATCAAACTAGTATTGCTCCAAGTAACTTCCGAAAGTCTAGTCGAACAGACTAGTTTTTCAACAGAATTTACCCAAGCTGCATGATTGCGCTCATGTTCACTAGCTTCCGGATTGTCCAACATACTCGGCCAATAATGGTACATCATTTCATAGGTAGCACTTCCCCACAAAATGGTATCTGCTGTCGCTGTCACCTGATTAGCAAAATCTTCTAATTCATGGTTATAATGGACAAATCCAATATCCATGGCCCCATTTGGCCCTTCAACAATTCCATCAAGTGACATATGCAAAAATACTACTAAATTTCTCATGATTTCCCTCATTTCATTCAAAAGGTGATTATACTATATTTTAATACCCCTGTAAAACAAGACAATTCAAAAACCAGCTGCTCAATAGCAACTGGCTCGATTTTATTCTTCTGTTTCTTCCTTCTCAATTTGTGTAATCAGCAGTTTCAATTTTGTCACGCGACCATTTTTCACCTTGTCATTAGTAAGCACTAAGTGTTGGTCCTTGCTATCCACTTCGTATGTTACCTTTTCATCTTGACTCGGTATAGTACCAACTCCAGTTAGATAATAGCCTGCGATGGTATCCACGTCATCACTCTCTAGCTCTGTATCAAAATGTTCATTGAAGTCATTTAAGGTCATATTCCCTTGAACAATATAGGTATTTTCCGCGATTTCACGGACAAAAATTTCTGTCTTGTCCGTCTCATCATCAATTTCACCGACAATTTCTTCCAACAAATCTTCCAAGGTAACAAGACCAGCAACTCCACCATACTCATCTAGCAGGATAGCCATTTGATTTTGGGTGTTTCGCAAAGATGTCAACAAATCATCCACAAAAATCGTTTCTGGAACAAAAAGTGGCTCCTGCATGATACGACGAATGTTGAGATTATCAAAACCATTCGTAAAGGCTTCTGACAAGATTTTCTTGGTGTGAATCAGACCGATGATGTTGTCCTTATCCCCATCGTAAACTGGGATACGTGAAAAATTCTGTTTCAAAATGGCAGCCATGATGGTTTCTGTATCTTCTTCGATATCCACCATGAAAGCATCTGTACGGGGAACCATGACCTCACGCGCCATCAGCTCATCCAGTGAAAATACTCCCTGAAGCATTTCGATTTCTTCCGCATCCAAGGTCTGCTCACTTTTGGTCAAGATATATTCAATTTCGTCCCTTGTCATCTGCTCATCCGCATCATCAAAATTCATTGGGGTAATGCGACTAATCAGATTGGTAGCGGCTGACAAGAGCCAAACAAATGGGCTAACAATTTTTCCTAGGAAAATAATCACAGGTGCAGTGACCACCGCCAAATTTTCCTTCATATTCATGGCGATTCGCTTAGGATACAACTCACCCAAAACAATCGAAACAAATGTCAGCATGGCCAAGGCCAGCCAATAACCTGCTGTTTGAGCAGTTGTTGAGTTTCCCATCCATTTGGCAAAAACAGCTCCCAAATCATTGGCCAAGCTAGCACCAGAGAGGATGGAAATAAAGGTAATCCCTACCTGAATGGTTGAAAGAAAATTATTGGGATTTTCTAAAACTTGAATTAAGCGAATATACTTCTTCTCCCCCTCAGCTGCCTTTTGTTCCACTCGAGAACGATTGAGGGAAACGAGGGCCATTTCTGAAGCTGAAAAGAATGCGTTCAGTAAGGTCAAAAGTAACAGTAATAATATTTGTAAATGAATGGTCTGACTACCAGGGTCTTCCATGATATTCTCCTATAAAAAATGATATAATAGCTCTATTATACCATATTTTACGTTTTATGGTAGAAGGAATACCGAAAACTTTGTGATATGCATTTTTAAATTGAAAACCCAAATTTCAAGTTGAAGTTAGCCACCCAAAAGAAATTCACTTGGCGACTTGTAGTCCAAGCATTTTTTTGGGTAGTTATTAATCCAATTTTCGATAAGAGCGACTTCTTTCGGAGTCGTTTTCTTGGTTCCTTTAGGTAACCATCTCCGAATCAATCGATTATGGTTTTCATTTGAACCTCTTTCCCATGAAGAGTAGGGATGTGCATAGTAGATATGTTCCTCAGGAAACACTTCAACCAATCGACTAAATTCCGAACCATTATCTGCAGTTATTGATAAAATATGATACTCAGCTATTAGTAACCTAAGTGCCTGATTGACAGATTCAGCAGTTTTATTTGGAATTAATCTTATGATTTGGTGTCTACTTCGTCGGTCGGTTAAGACTAAAAGACACTGATTTTTGGGCA
>NZ_POPB01000402.1 GCF_002964045.1 Streptococcus suis
TGCTTTCAACAATGTAATGTTTGTTATAAACGCCACCATTTGCCAAAGTTTGATAGGCATTGGTATTTGTCAATACTGAAATTTCAACACCACCGCCCAATGGTACACTTTCAATATCGTACATAGGAATATGATAATTCATTTTATCCATGTACGCTTTGGCATCTACACCTGCATTTCTCATCATTTTATAGGTCCAAAAAGCAGGAATGTTAACAGAACGGTCAATAGCCGTCTGTAAGTTCATCATACCAGTACCACGTCCTGAACCATACATAATCGGTTGTCCACTTGAGAAGTTCGTTG
>NZ_POPB01000403.1 GCF_002964045.1 Streptococcus suis
TCTTGGTCACTTCTTCCCAACGTGGTCCGTCTGGATTAGTCGGATCGACTGGCGTGCCTGGGGTCTGTGGATTATCTGGGGTGGTTGTGACAACCTTCTCTCTAAACACAACTCTGTAAATCTGTGGACTGGTTGTATCACGGTCAAATGTCGCATCAGTTGGGAAGTTGTCTTGCACCAATTCATAGCCACGTTCCTTAATCAAGGCAATGGTTTCTGCTGTGCTGTATACAATTGGTTGATCTGCTAGACCAGTTACTTCATCAGCTGGAGAGAGAACCTTATTGCTGCCTTCTTCCAAGTATTGGATGACTGCCTTCTGTTCGACTGCCTTGTAAGTAATGACAGTTGGCTGAGTTGGGTCAGTCGGTACTGGTGGGATGTAGTTTCCATCTGGATCCTTAGGCAATTCATTTCCATCTGGTCCAACTGGGACATAGCCATCCACTTTCGGAATTGCTGGGGTCGGAGTTGGATCCGCCGGCTTAGTTGGGTCGGTCGGATGGTTGCCATAAGGAATTGGTGGAACTGGGTCTGTACCTGGTGGAGGAGTGATGGTCCAAGAACTGAGAGCCTTGTAAACGACAATCTCATCCACATTATCAGTCGTAGCACTTGCTTCAATGGCTTCTGCCGTTGCGCTTGGTGATACTGCCTGGCTATTTCTAGTTGCGGTGACAGCCACATAACCAGTCACCAATGGTAGAGCCTGGCCTTCCAGAGTCGAATCATTATCCTTAGCTACCCAATCCGTGTAGGTCACTTGCTTGGTCACGTGGTTGTAGCTACCAGTCCGTTCGAAGGTGACAGAATTGGTCTTGGTTTCGGTAGTCGGAGCTGGTTGACCATCGACAGTATCCAGTTTGTAAGCTACTGTACGAGTGATGGTCTTGGTCACTTCTTCCCAAACTGGTCCGTCTGGATTAGTCGGATCGACTGGCGTACCTGGGGTCTGTGGATTATCTGGAGTGGTTGTAGTCGTTTTTTGAACCAACTCAAATATAAACTCTTGAGGCACATCTTTTTCTGTATCGTACAGGGTCGCTGGACTATAAGCCTGCTTATTGCTTACTTGGTAGCCAGATTTTTCATATAAGTTCACTAATGGAGTGACATCATAACCAATCTCCTCGCTAGATCTGCCAGAGAGTGTGATGGTATTTAATTCATTCCTAGCTTGTGGATTTGTTACATCAACGAAGCGAATAATGGCCTCTTGTTTGTCTTTTTGATAAGTAACAACTTCCACAATATCTGGAGCTTCTGCTTCAACAGTACGAGGGTTTTCAGTGACCGTCGCCTCAGCTACAAGGGAATCCGAGGTAGCCCCTTTGATAGAGTAACCTTCTATGGTTGGCAATGGATTACCTGCTAATTCCTTGTCACTATTAACCGCCTCCCAAGAGCCTAGGTTAACCGCTCCTGTTACCAAATTAACTGTAGCAGTTCTCGTAAAGCTAACTGTATCTTCAAATACAGACGACACTGGTGCTCCAGCTTCATCTACATAAGAAATTGTCCGCTTCACTTCATCTTTGGTTACAATTCCACTAACTGAATCTGGCCACTTCGGTCCATCTGGATTATTCGGATCGACTGGAGTACCTGGTGTTGGTGGATTTGATGGATCAACAGGAACTACTCTTTCTGTCAAATGGTAAATAAACTCATCATGACTATTTGGATCTGGAGAGAACAAACCTTCCTTGTCATAATTTGAAATATCACTGACTTCATAGCCTTGCTGTCTAAATTCTTCAATAATCGTTGCTGTATCAACTGTAAATTTATCACCAGTTTTTCCAGTCAACGGAATCTCTTTGACAAGCACTTCTTGACTAGGATCCGTTACATTTATAAAGCTAATTTTACCAAGCTGTGCATCTGGAGTATAAACAACAATCTCCGTAATATTATTATCAAGATGAGAGACCGTTTTATTGCGTGTTGTTGAAAGTGGCAAGACCTCCTCATCATTTGCAGTCGCCTTAGTTGCAGTGTAGCCTAGTACATCTGGTAAAGCATGACCCTCTAAAGTCGCATCGCCATCCTTAGCTACCCAATTCGAATAGGTAATCTGATTGCTTACAAAATTATACGTACCAGTGCGTTCAAAGGTAACGGTATTGGTCTGACTGCTGGTTCCTGGTGCTTCTGGCCCATCAATTGCGTTCAATTTATAAGAAACTGTACGAGTGATGGTCTTGGTTACTTCCTCCCAACGAGGACTATCTGGATTGCTTGGATCCACTTGATCACCTGGAGTCTTCGGTTGATCTGGAGTTGTGACAATTGTCTTAGGACGGAATAAAATATCCCAGTTCTGAACTCGCGCCGTATCCGTATCAAAGCTCTTATTCGCTTCGTTTGCAAATCCATCCTCAACCAGTTCATAGCCACGCGTTATGATTTCAGCAATTTTGGCATCAGTTGTATAAGTAATCGGTGCAGAAGAGTAACCAATCTCCTGTTCTTTAGCCAACTCTGGTCCATCAACGACCCTATATGTAAATGTCGCCAGTTGCTTATCAAGTTCACTATAAACAATCGTAATGGTTTCATCCACTGCCTCAGCAGGAACATCCGTACGCTCCGCCACCTTATCTTGACTTGCTTTATAATTTGGAATGACTGGAGAAGTTACCTCTGGGAAATCATTATCTGTAGATTCCCAAGGACTGTAGGAAATGTCCCCTGTCAATGGGTCTGCTGTTGCTGTACGTGTGTATACAAGAACCTTTTCAACACTGGTACTTGCTTCACGACCATCTGCATAAACATAGCGAATGGTCCGCTTAACCGTTTCTCTCAACTCATCTTCAGGGACGTCAATAACCTTAGGTACATAGGTAGTGGAAACTTTTGTACCATTGTCATCCGCAATCGTAATCGTAACACCATTAGCTAGTCCAACAAAATCTGGCTCTGGGGTAAAGGTAATCGTGCCATCACCATTCAAGCGATAAACACCCTCACCAGCCACTTGCACACTGTCTACTTCCTGACCTTGCTGATTGATAAGTTTGCGGCTCGCAGGATTTAAGGCCACAACCTCTGTAGCTGGATCATATACCTTATCTCCATTCAAATCAATTTGTCCGGCAGTAAAGAAGTCACTCCTAGAAGTCTGCTCAGCTCCTTTTAGGCCGTAAGTCCTATCTGGATCAGCAATTGGGCGAACTTCAATGACATTTGGTGAATAAGTTGTTACGACCGTGCTACCATTACTATCTGCTTGACGAACATTAACTGGGGTCGGACTGCCATAGTAATCTGGTAACGGTGTAAAGGTAATGCTACCATCTGGATTCAAAACATAACTACCCTGATTTGGTACTTCTACCCTTGTAGCTGGCTGACCACTTGCATCAAGCAAGGTCAAGCTACTTGGTACCAATTCACCTACACCATCAATCGTAGTACCTTTAGCAAAAGTCGGACGACCAGTCTGCTCTTTTCCTTGCAAACCAACAGAAGTCGCAGCAACTGCTGATGGACTCAGTGGCGTAATTGTAGGGGTGTAGGTAGCTGTTGCAGCAGAGCCATTGACATCCTTGGCTTGTACAGTTACAGGCAATAAACTACCAATATAGCGCTTCCCTTCATCGTTTGGTGTATAAGTAACTGTACCATCCGTACTAGAAATCCTATACTCACCTACAACTGTACGGACACCATTAACCATGGCATAGGCAGTTGTAGCATCAACAGGATTAGAGCCTTCATCCAATAATTTCGTTGTATTTAGATCCATAGGGACTTGAGCACCTGTGGAAATTGTTCCAGGAACAAAAGTCGGTCTTCCTGTCTGGACAGCACCTTGGACAGCACTCGAAGTCGCATCAACTCCACTAGGAACAACAGCAACCACATGAGGAATATAGCGACCATCCATGGTATTTGTTTGATCTGAAATATTTTCTAATTGATTTTCCGCTGTATTCGCCGTCCAACCTGTTGTATAAGCTGCTGTACCAGCCTTATCTACTACTGTTCCTGTCCGGCGAATAGTGATACCCTTAGCCTGTTTGACAATACTACCATCCGTCCGTTTGGTGACAAAATTCACCTCCGGAATAAATTCAACATCTACATTCTTGCCATTAGCAGTTATCTTATACCTACCCTCTCCTGGCACAACATAATAACCATCAACTAACTCACTATCCTGTACTAATTGACCGTCTTCTTTGACGATTGAAGGAGGGATTGTTTCATCGATTTTTGCAGCTGTACTTTCGTAAGCATTCCTGCCATAAGCAAAAAATTCTACAGTAGCTCTCTGGGTTTCCCCTTGGCTAGCAGTGGTTTCTTTTTTAGTACCGCGCGGTGGGTGGGTTAATTGGACCTGGAAGTCCTCCACCTCACCAGACAAGGCTGTCAAATGTGGGGTTAAAATATCATTTCTATCAACCGCTATACGGACACGAACACCTAACTTCGTTAAGTCGGTATCCGTAATTTGTGGAATACCAGTAAAGTTTAAGGTATAGGTACTGGCCGATGTTACTTCGACCACTCCAGACGCTTCTCCTTCATCGAAAATTCCATTGTTATTAAAATCAATCCATCCCTGCATATGCGCTTTGGGATTGCCATTGGCAGAAGCCTGTAATTTCAGTTCATAGCTACCATTAGAAGAATGGTGAAGGGTGTAATTATTGTTATTCTTCGCCGCGTCACTTGCCCCCAAGAGCTGAATAGGTCCTTCATCCCACTGGTTGATTAACTCATCACGATACCAAGGTGCTGCATCTGCTGGAATAGCCTCTGGCACGAAATCCAAATCAGCCATAACTGTTCCAAGGAATGGGTTCTTATCCGCAACATTAAGGTTGAGGGCATGCTTCCCTTCGCCATAAGAGGCTGGTGCATCCCCTTCATCATAGACCATTACCCCAATCATAGCAGACTGTCTACCCAATGAAGTAATAAACATCCCTACTTCTGAAGCATTTTTAGTGAGCACGATGGGGGTCGAATATTCCTCATTCGGAGATAGATTAGATTTCATTCGGTTGGTTACTGGACCAAAAACCTTAGTCCCTAAGCCATCTACGATAGTCATACTTCCTTCTGATAATGTCTGACCAGCAGTTGCGATTGATTCTGGAGTACCAACATTGACATAGTCTACTGCATTGAAACGTGCCGCCCAGTTATTAGGAAAAGTTACATTTTCAAATCTATTTGTGTCGTGGAAATAGCCAGTCGTAACAGGACTATAGGATGACAAGGTCAAATTATTAGAGAGTTCGCCTAAGAGTTCAAAATTTTCTCCGTTTGTTGTGAAAATGACAAGTTCTTCCCGCTTAGCTTCCTCTGATTCCATCAAAACAAAGTTGATTGGGACAGAATTTCCTAGATAGGTTGCTGAACCTCGGAAGATCACCCCTACATTTCCTCCATCCTTATTGGATTGGAGAGTCACAGCTTTTTCACCAAAGTTCAGACCCTGTCTTGCTGCTTGCGACCAAGTTTGATCTTGCTTCACCGCAATAATTTCGGCCTGCTCACCAGTTGCAATGACATGGTTTTTCCGATTCGCATTGAAATACTTCTCACGATCTGTTCCAGCAATCCGCTCTTTATAGATTTCAGTTGCTTCGAAAGGTTTTAAGCCAATGACTTCCAACGTCACTTCATATCCTGGAGCAATGACTTTCTTGTATTTTGTACCAATTCGAAGCGAAGGAGCTAATTTATTATTGTCAGCTTGGTTTGGAGCAGTACCCGTTCCTGAAATCGTACTGGCATCCGAAAAATCAATCCAGGTAATCTGGTTAAGCAACTTATCCCTACTAAAACCTTGATAATTTTTGAAATTTTGATTACCTGAAAAAGCAGTTCGGTTCTCCCCAGGAATAGCCCTAAAACCACTTGTCCCTTCCGCATTGCCACTAGCTGCAACGGTCGTTTCTGTCAGCGGATTATCCTTCTCATCTTTTTTCCGAGTTACAGCAAACGAAAGAATATTAGTTTCATTTTCTGCTACGACTTTAGTTATGACATTTGGCTGACCATCTGCAAGACTATATCCTGAATCTAGCTTGTCTGCAGTGACAGTTACTTCCGTCTTTGCTACTTCATCAGTAGTCGTTACAGAAACATAGCCTACTTGACCAAGCTTCTTCTCTTCACCAGTTTCCACATCGGTTTGAACAACCTTATATGGAATATGTACGGTCCGTTCCTTTACTGGTTCTACAAATTCTTTCGACAAATTTGTCAGAGACGGTGCAATAGGGACTGACACTTCTGTCTTGACCGCTTCATCAACGACTACCGTTTCCTCAGCCTTGCCTTCTACACTTGCTGAACTAGGCTGACTAACAGTAACTTCTTGAGGAGGAGCTACTTCTTCAGTCAGTTCCGTACTGCCACTATCTATTTTCTCAATGCGGAAGGTAATAAGATTATCCACACCTTCAAGGATATTCACAGTCTGCTGAGCATCCTGGCCTACTACCAGACGATAGCCCTCTGGTAATGTAGATGCTACTACCAGACTGTAGCTAGCTTGCTGATCAACAGTTGCCACCTCTATGGATAAGGTTTCTGATGAAATTACCTCATTCATAGGGTCAATATAGCGGACAGTATAAGTAAGCACAGCTTGTCTAGACACAACCTCTTCTTCCACAAGGGGAGCTGGTTCCGTCTGAACTTCTTCACTTTGCAAAACGTCAGCTGGTTGAACTGGTTCTGTGACCACTTCTTCCTTTACATCTTCACTAACAGGCAAAAGTGTCGATGTTTCAGACGAAACTTCTTCTGAAAGTGGCAAGCCATCTGATCTTCCTTCACTCACAACAACTTCCTGCCCAAGAGGAGAAACAAGTATTTCCTCGCTAGCACTTACCTTAGTCCCAGTACCAAGAACCAACGATACACCTAAAAGTATGCTGGCAGCACCAAAATGAAATTTTCTGATTGAAAACCGCTGTCTTGCAGCGTACCAATCGAAACCTTTCTTGCCTTTTTTCATAAAATGGCTCCTTTCATTATATTGATATTCCTTTTTAAAAACATACATACATACATACATACATACATACATACATACATACATACATACATACATACATACATACATACATACATACATACATACATACATACATATATTAACGTTTTTTAAAGGATTTCTCAAGTAATTATGTGCAATTTTAAATAAGTTTAATAAACTTTAAGTTGCGGTTGTAATTGTTGCTTATATAAATGTGATAGGTGTAATTTTTTATCGCATTTAACAGTTTAAATTAATATTATTTTCATCATAGTGCTTAATATTTGGAACAGATTCTTTATGGTAAATATTAAATGTTTTTGGGCAACTAAAAAGAGTATACTCTTTAAGAGAATACTCCTTTTGCAACTATCCTTTCAACCTATCTCTCGCCCTTATTGCGAATTACAAAGCCTGTTTTCTTTTCGCTTGAGGTGCGTTGGTGTGGTTTTTTGTTGTCTTGACGGCGGTTGTCGCGCTTGAATTTGTCATCGCGACGGTTGCGGTCGTTACGATCACCACGGCGTCCTCCGCGGTCTCGGTTGCGGTCACCGTCACGACGGCCACCACGATCACGGTCGCGACCACCACGGCCACCCTTGCCCTTAGCTTGACCAGGTGCAAACTTGAATGGCAGTGGTTTTTCACGCGCAATTTCTACCTCTGGCAGACTTTCTGGATCCTGAACAGTCAAGGTCAATACATAAAGCGCTAACTCTTCAGGTGTAAATTCAGTCGCCAGCTTGATTGCATCTTTCTTAAACTTATCAAAGTTTCCACGAATGGTCTCGTCTGCGAAGTCACGCTCAATCTTTTTCAGAGCAACTTTTTTCTTAGCTTCAAAAGCCTCTTCAGCAGTTGCCGGCTTGAGTCCCTTCATACGCTTCTTGGTCAAATCTTCGATAATGGCCAAGTAGCCCATCTCATTTGGCGAAACAAAGGTAATAGACTGACCTGATTGACCCGCACGACCTGTACGACCGATACGGTGAACATAGCTTTCTGGGTCTTGTGGAATATCGTAGTTATAGACATGCGTTACACCTGAAATATCCAATCCACGCGCCGCAACGTCCGTCGCAACAAGGACATCAATCTGGTCATTTTTAAAATCACGAATAACTCGAAGACGCTTATTCTGGTCCAAATCTCCGTGAATCCCTTCTGCACGGAAACCACGCAGTTTCAAACCACGAGTCAATTCATCGACACGGCGCTTAGTACGACCGAAGACGATAGACAATTCTGGCTGGTCAACGTCCATAAGTCGTGTCATGGTGTCAAATTTTTCATTCTCTTTGACACGGATATAGTATTGGTCCACGTTGACGTTGGTCAATTCTTTGGCCGCAATCTTAACGTGTTCAGGTTCTTTCATGAACTTGACACCGATACGCTTGATTGGCTCTGGCATAGTCGCGGAAAATAGTAGAGTCTGACGACTTTCTGGCACACGTTCGATGATTGCTTCAATATCGTCCAAGAATCCCATATTGAGCATTTCATCTGCCTCGTCAAGAATGAGGGTTTCAACACCGTCAAGTTTGAGGGCTTTTCTCTTAATCAAGTCCAAGAGACGACCAGGTGTACCAACAACGATGTGGGCACCTGAGCGAAGGGCCTTGATTTGTTTTTCAATGCTTGAGCCACCGTAAACAGAGCGAACTTTCACACCCTTTTCACGACCAAATTTGAAGAGTTCTTCCTGACTCTGCACCGCTAACTCACGTGTTGGGGCAATAATCAAGGCTTGAACAGCTTGGTTGTTGGTGTCAATTTTATTGAGGGTTGGCAGACCAAAGGCTGCAGTTTTCCCTGTACCCGTTTGGGCTTGACCAATCACATCTTTTCCTTCCAGAGCAAGCGGAATAGTCTGCTCTTGGATTGGTGACGGCGTTTCAAAACCTGCCTTCTCAACGGCAAGCAAAATGTCTTCTGATAGATTTAATTCAGTAAATTTCAATTATGATACCAAGTGCGTTAAGAAAACAAGGTGAAAATAGGAGACTGACGCAGTGTGACAACACACTAGGAAGTCTATCTTTTTCACGAAGTTTTTAGCACGGGTTCGAATACTCTTCCCGAACTATTTTCCTAACGCATTTCCTTTCTTTTACAAGGCAGTGCGAAGCTACCTTATCTCACTTTTTTGTAACAATTATTTCCACTGGCAGCGAACTACTACTCAATGAAAATCGAAATCAGACTAGGCGACGCAGATACAGATAGAACTGAAGTTCATCAAATCAAGTCAACAACGTCGGATTTTGATTTTCGCAGAGTAAACCAGTATCAGACTTGCAACTTACCTAGTATAACACATTCTAAGCATTAAGGTGAGGATTTACCTTGGAAATCAAAATAATACGTTTTCATCATTTATTTTTCATCCTTTCTATTTCTTTTATTTTTTACTCGACAATACATATTCTAAAAAACAAAAGAAGAAAGTAACTAGACTCCCTTCTTCATTAGAATTTTATTTCCCCAAAACCGCAGATGCCAAGGCTTTTTGAATAGCAATAACACTCTTGTCACTCTTGAACTGAAGAGTTTCTACTGGTTCTGCCGCAGAAGAAATCCAAATCTTCAGTTCAGCATCCATATCAAAATGACCGGAGGTTTCAACCGTAAATCGTGAAATCGAATGATAGGGAATAGACTTGTAGGAAACCTTCTTACCTGACATTCCTTGCTTGTCCACCAAAATCAAACGATATTCGGTAAAGACAATCAAATCGCGGACCAAACTAAAGGCCATTTCTACCTGTTCCGCATCCAAAAGGATGTCTGCCAACTCCTGCTCTACCTTGTCATTATTCATCTGTGAGGCATTGCCCATCAAACCTGAAAACAAACCCATGTGTTTACTCCTTTTTTGTTTTTCCTTATTTTACCGAAAAATTTGGAATAAAAAAAGCAAAAACCCCAGAAGAGTTTTTGCTGCTGTCAAACTGATAGATGGACCTGCTCATCAAAGAGGGCTAAAAAACTTTCCTCCTGAGAGTGTGTCACAACAATCACCAGTTTGTCCCTTATTTTCTCGAGACTATCTGCAATCAATTGTTCGCTTTGAGAATCTAAACCTGTTGTAGGTTCATCAAATAAAAAGACCTCTGCATCACGGTAAAGGGCACGCGCCAAATCAAACCGTCTCTCTTCCCCACCTGATAATTGCTGAGAAGAGGTCAAGAGAGTAGCAAATCCATCTCCCTGCCGATAGAACCAGTCCTCTAAACCAACTTGCCGCAAGCAAACCATTGCTTTATTCTCATCTAAAGGTGCAAACAAGGTCAAATTATCCCCGATGCTAGCTGTAAATAGATTGGTTTTCTGCGGTAGGTAGTAAATTTTCCGAAAGAGAGCAAGCTGATCCAGTTCGGCCAGATTCCTCTTGTTGACCAGGACTCTTCCAGCCTCTGGTTTCTGAATCCCCAGCAAGAGGCGGAGCAAGGTCGTCTTCCCACTCCCGCTCTTGCCCAAGATAGCATATTTTTTATTGGCGTGAAAAAGATAAGAAAAATTCTCCACAATCAGATGGTCTTGATAGCGACAATCAATCCCTTCCAGAGCAAGGCTCGTAATGGATTCCTTCAAAACTGGCTTGGCAGCTTGACCTTCTTCCTTCCTATTTAAGAGACCTGTCAACTCCTCTACAACCGTCCGACTAGAAAGATAATCCGTCAGCAAGCCTGACATGGTTTGGATAGGACCTGCTACAGTTCCCATCAAGGTTGTCATAGCAATCAAATCCGAAATGTTCAGCAGACCTTGGAAGACAAAGATCCCTCCAATAATCCAGGAACCTGAATAGACTACGCTGCTCAAACTGTAGGAAACCGCATAAGTCTGGGATTGTTTTTGGGCAAAACGGTTAGCACGCCTAGTGTATTCCTGACTGGATACCGCCAGCTTTTCTTGAAAAACTGGCGTGATGGTGCTGATGCGGATAAAAGAGAGAGCTTCTACAAACTCACTAAACAAAGCGAGATAGGCATTCTTCTCCTCCTGACTGTCCTTTGTCACACGAGCTAAAATCCCCTTATTAATCACCGGAGCCAAAAATGGAATAAAGCAGAGCGCCAACATGATCATAGCCATGGTTCCTTGAAGGTAGAGAGCCCCAATCAAGGAAAAACTAAAGACTAATATGCTTGTCACCATGGATAGAAGCGGCGTTAGATAGGTAGTTTCTAAGATGTTCAGATGATGAACCAAGACATGGACCTTATCTGCCTGACTGTCTTTTGCTGCCTCTCCTAAGTCCTCACGCGCATAGACAGTCACTAATTGATTGCGCGTCTCTTCCATTATCTGATTGATCAACTTAAATTTTAGATAGCGCGGCAGATAGTCAAAATAGCCGTCACATAAAAAGAATACCACTGCAATCACCGAACTAGTCATAAATGCCTTTTGGTCACCAGATAAGGCCGCTTCCGAAACTCGTGCATAAATAAAACCCGTTGCCGCTAAAATCAGAGCATAGACCACCGACACAGCAATATAAGCAACTATTGCCAACTTGCATTTTCTAAGGTAGTAAAACAAAGTTCAGACCTCCAATCCATTTCCATTTATATAATTATAGTATATTATAATAACACTTTTTTTGCAATGATAACAAAATTAAAATAAGCCAGGACTTGCCTGACTTATTATAGGATTGATTGGATTGGCTGAGGAAGAGGCTGGGCAAAAAGTCCAACCTCGCTTCTCAGGGTTCGTGTCAACATCTCAGCGTAGTGGTTGATTGGCTTTAACAGTCTGGGAGACTGTTAAAGGTAGGAGATAAGATTTGCAAAGCAAATCTCAGCAGTTCGTATTTCATACTCCAAATCTGACCATTACGACTGTTGCGAACAAAGTTCGCTCTAGTTCCAACCTCAAAAGGTTCACTGAACCTTTTTGTAACAAACCTTGTTCACTCTATCTCCAACCTCCAACAGTCACTACTCTGACTGTTGGAGCTATGCGGAGGTGGAAGTGAAACAGTCTGGGGATAGACTGTTTCACTCCACCCAGACTTTATTCAATGGTAAACTGACTACCGTCAGTTCCCATTTCCCGATAGCAAATATCTCCCAGATATTAGTAAAAGGTAAGCTGCGTACCATTAGCTCTCATCTCCAACTAGAAAAGGTTCACTGACCCTCGACGCAGTAGGCGTCAACACATTACTGGACGCCCTTGCGAGGGAAAGACGACGAAATCAAATCAACTTTGTTGATTACTGATTTCTGTACAGAGACGCAGTAGGTCTCGGCCAATCATCCTTCACTTCGTTTGGATTCTTGGGAGACCCTTGCGGAGGTAGTGCGACGAAATCGAGTTTGCAAAGCAAACTACCGATTTCTGCACTACTCTCACATCTTCTCCTCCAACTCCACATCTGGATATTTATCCGCAAACCAGCGGAGGGCGAAGTCGTTTTCAAAGAGGAAAACTGGTTGGTCAAAGCGGTCTTTGGCGAGAATATTACGGCTTGATGACATGCGTTCATCCAGGTCCTCAGGCTTGATCCAGCGGACTGTCTTTTTACCCATTGGAGTCATGACTACTTCGGCATTGTACTCGCCTTCCATGCGGTGTTTGAAAACTTCAAACTGGAGCTGACCAACGGCACCCAGCATATACTCGCCAGTCTGGTAGTTCTTGTAAAGCTGGATTGCACCTTCTTGCACTAGTTGCTCGATTCCCTTGTGGAAGGATTTTTGTTTCATGACGTTTTTAGCAGAAACTTTCATGAAAATTTCAGGGGTGAAGGTCGGTAGTGGTTCGAACTCAAACTTGTTCTTGCCTACGGTCAAGGTATCCCCTACCTGATAGGTTCCTGTATCGTAAACCCCGATAATATCACCCGCTACTGCATTTTCCACATTCTCACGGGATTCGGCCATAAACTGGGTCACGTTGGACAACTTGGCTCCCTTGCCTGTACGTGGCAGGTTAACCGCCATACCGCGTTCAAATTCGCCCGAAACCACACGGACAAAGGCAATGCGGTCGCGGTGACGAGGGTCCATGTTGGCTTGGATTTTGAAAACAAAACCTGAAAAGTCTTTGTTGAGCGGATCAATGACGTCACCAGTTGTCGTCTTGTGACCATGTGGCTCTGGAGCAAATTCCAAGAAGGTGTCAAGGAAGGTCTGCACACCAAAGTTTGTCAGGGCTGAGCCGAAGAAAACAGGTGTCAAATCGCCGTCCAGAATCGCATGCTCTGAAAATTCATTTCCAGCCTCCGCCAAAAGTTCAATATCATCCAGAACTTGAGCATAAAAGGGGTTAGAGCCAAAGAGCTTATCACCCTCGTCCAAGCTTGCAAAACGCTCATCGCTACGGTAGAGTTCCAAGCGTTTATTATGTAGGTCATAAAGTCCCTCAAAGGATTTCCCCATACCGATAGGCCAATTCATCGGGTAGCTGGCAATGCCCAAGACTTCTTCCAACTCCTGCAACAAATCAAGCGGCTCACGGCCATCTCGGTCCAACTTGTTGATAAAAGTAAAAACAGGAATGTTGCGATGCTTAACAACCTCAAAGAGCTTTTTGGTCTGGGCCTCAATACCCTTGGCAGAGTCCACCACCATGACAGCCGCATCCACCGCCATCAAGGTCCGATAGGTATCCTCAGAGAAGTCTTCGTGCCCTGGTGTATCCAGGATATTGACCCGCTTGCCCGCGTAGTCAAACTGCATAACAGACGAGGTCACCGAGATACCACGCTGCTTCTCGATATCCATCCAGTCAGACTTGGCAAAGTTACCAGTCTTTTTCCCCTTGACCGTACCAGCCTCACGAATCTCCCCACCAAAGTAGAGCAACTGCTCGGTAATAGTGGTCTTACCCGCATCCGGGTGAGAGATAATCGCAAAGGTGCGGCGTTTCTTGATTTCTTCTTGTAGTGACATGATGTTTATTCCTTTTCTTTTTCTGTATATAGGTTCATAGCAGAGCTGGGCTCTAAATTACTTCAATTTACATTGGTTTAATCCTCATTCTTTGACAGTTCAGCTTAGTCATAACCACCCGTGAAAACGGGTGGCTTGTACACCGGCTGTAAGCCGTTTCTCTCCAGCGACGTCTAAAGACGTTCGCTGAACTTCGTTCAGGTTAGTGCTATAATTACTTGACTAATGCCCGTAACAACGGGCTTTTATCTTGTTCTAAAACTGCCATCTGAAAATGGATCTTCATACTCTTTGACACTCAATTTATCTAGTGCAATGTCATTTTTCTCCTGCTCGCGAATATATTTCGCAACTGTCTTTTCGTTTAGCCCAACGGTACTAACATAGTAGCCTCTAGCCCAAAACTTTCGATTTCCATACTTATATTTCAAATTAGCGTGTTTATCAAATATCATTAGAGCACTTTTACTTTTCAAATACCCCATAAAATCGGAAATCGAAAGTTTTGGGGGTATCAAGACAAGCATATGAACATGGTCTGGCATCATGTGTCCCTCAATGATTTCCACGCCTTTGTATTGACATAGATGACGGAAAATATCAATTAAGTCCTGCCTAATTTTGTAGTAAATGGACTTTCTCCGGTACTTAGGTGTGAAAACTATGTGATATTTGCACTT
>NZ_POPB01000404.1 GCF_002964045.1 Streptococcus suis
TGGCCTTTGTTTTTTAAAACTAGTTTTAGAAGAGGTATAAAATGTTGAAACTAGTTTCAAAAGAAGACTATTTTCTTTCAAAATAGAAATTAGATTTTAAATGAGGAACTGGGATTGAAAAAAAGTTAATGTGCTATATAATAATATTGTAAGCGCTGTCCAGGATCCAGGGATAGAAAGGAGAAATTAATGGGCAAGATCAGTAAGGAAGCTCTAAAAGAACAGATAAAAGATGGAATTATCATTTCCTGTCAGGCTTTGCCAGGCGAACCTCTGTATAGGGAAGAAGGCGGTATTATGCCTTTACTAGTCAAGGCTGCCCAAGAAGCAGGGGCTGTCGGTATTCGGGCCAATAGTGTACGAGATATTAAGGAGATAAAAGAAGTAACTACTTTACCAATTATCGGAATTATCAAGCGAG
>NZ_POPB01000405.1 GCF_002964045.1 Streptococcus suis
AATACAGGATTATTGAAGTAACAACATTTTGAATCATAAAACACCTCATTCAAATATATTTTTGAATGAATTTTAACATTAAACTTTGTAGATGTCAACTTCAGCTCCACCAATTAATAATTGCATGTCAATATTTGTATTGTGTAGTTTCAGAAATATATTGTAATTCAAATTGTAGAAAATTACATCAAATATTATAATGAAAAAAGAATCCAACAAAAATTGGACTACCTGTCTCCGGTTGAATACCGGAGACGGTAGCCCTAGGGTGTTTTTATTAAATTCTCACTTTTTTGGGGTCAGTCCCACGACCGTTGATTGAGCTTAAAACTATTTCGATTTATGAGCCATTGGAAATCTCGTATGATGAATATATGTCTAATTGCAAACATTAACTAGAGTAATAGCCTAGTTAATAAGCATGGGAGGGAGTTATAAGCTCTCTCTTTTTTGTCTGCGCTGTTCGCGGACAAATCGCACGTTGATTCGTGCGACGGGCGAAGACCATTTTTTGCTGATAATTTTAGCGCAGCTGAAATTATTTTGTTAGCAAAAGATGGGCAAGCAAAAATTGCGTGAAGCAATTTTTTCGGTGCGTAGTTCGCGCCGATTTTTTCGAGGCCACTTTTGTGGGCCGAAAAAGCAGTGAATTTTTTGAACCGTGAGGGTCAAAAAAGGGGTGCAACCCATAGCCCTCGGCAGAGCGTTTGTAGTTTTGATGAACCGTAGGGTTGTCAAAACTACAAAAACGTTACTTTTTGACAAAAAGTAACAAAAACCTCTGTTACTTGCTTCTCAAATTTTTTAATGAAAATCATTGAGTCTAATTTATTTGGCGAGGAATAGCGGAGCGCCTCGCCGTTGTTCGCTATTCGAGCAATCATAACACAAAATTTTAAGATATTGATAATTTAGAAATTAAGATACCAATCTTAAATAATCACTTTTCTACAAAAATAATGGGGTCATTTATCTATCCATTTTTTAAGTCATAATGGGTAACTTTATAAAACCATTATCTGTTAAAGAATGGATTACTTTATTGGTCCGCTATTTTTGAAAATATGGGCTTCTTTAATTAGTCCATTAATTTAGAGAATATGGACTAGTTTATTCAGCCATATATTATACAATTATGGACTACTTTACTTGGCCTTTTATTTTACAAACATGGATTACTTTATTAGCCAATGTTTTTCAATCATGGAGTAATTTATGAATCCATTATTACAGCCAAAATGGTCAACTATACAAAACCATTAATCGCTTAAATATGGATTACTTAAATAGTCAATACATTTTTCTATAATGGACTCGTTAAGGTGTCAATTTCATTCTAATAGTAAGAGATTGGTCTCCATAGATTTCAGTCCTAAAGAATAAAACATCAGTAATTAATTACTTGGTTCAGGGATAGTTCCCAATAAATTCATTCTCAAATTTTTAAAATGAGTTTTTAAGGCATACTGTATTAAAGAAAAATTTTTAAGGAGTATACGTGATGCCAAAATTAACTATTTCATTTAAAACAAATCCGAGAATGACAAACATTCGACATAATAATAGAGATTTAACAGAAAAAGAATGGAAGAGCCCAGAACATTCACATATTCTTAGAGATAAAAGTCATCAAAATATTGTAGTTAAACAATTAGATATTCGAGAGCTATATGAAAAGGAATTTGGACCTTCTTTGCAGGAATACAATGAAAAGCAGATAAGAAATGATCGAAAAATCAAGGATTATTATAAACATGTTGGTAAACTTGATACCTTAGATCAACAAAGAGAGTTTATCATTGGTATTGGATCAAAAGCGGATTGGGATGAATTACCAGAAGGATATAAACTCAACATAGGGATATATTTAGCTAAATATGCACAAGATTTCGAAAAACGTCATCCACATTTCCGTGTTTATAATGCAGTAGTGCATCTGGATGAAAAAGGTGCTCCGCATTTACATTTAAATGTAGTTCCCATCGCAGACGGTTATAAAAATGGTCTCTCTAAACAGCCCAGCTTTTCAAAAGCATTGAAGCAAGAGGGATTTACAGAAAAAGGAAAATTTCAACTTATGGCTTTTCGCAACAACGAAATTAAAGTCCTTGAGACAATGTTGAAAGAAATGGCAGTCGAACGTAAAAAAGTAGGTACGAACAAGATTAAAGACATGCGTGAATATAAAGAAATGATGGCTGAACTTGAGGAGGAAAAAGGAAAGAAACTGAATGAGATTAAAGCTGAAATCACTTCTGAGGTCTCAAAAGTAGAAAAAGAATTTGCAAAAAAGAAAGAGAAGTTGAATACACTTGAAAAAGAGATTGATAGAAAAACACAATCAATTGAACAATATGATAATGTCATCCATTCAAAGCAAGAGTCTGTTAATAAGTTAGATGAAAAGTTTGAAGCTAAAGCTGATAAACTAGAATTACTATTAGCTCAAGAAAAAGCTATAAATGCTATCAACGAACAATTATTAAAGGATATTGGAATTAAAGAGGATAAGAATTACCTATTTACCAAGGACTTTAAAGTAGAGGAACGTGGACTAATTGGAAAAAAAGAAAAATTTGCAGTTGTACCTTTAAAAATTTTTGAAAAAATGTTATACCAAGTAAATACCAAACCTATGAAACAAATTTTAGACGATTTTATTGATAAAGTCTTTAACAATAGTATTGTCAAAGGATTAAAAAAGAAAATTAGCCAATTGACTGGTGAATTGAAAAGAGCTAGAGTACAACTTCAACATGAGAGGTCAGTACGCATTGCTGAACAAAAAGAAGCGGAGAAAAAAATGGATTCGCTATTGAAGGAAGTGCAGCCTGCAATGAACCTATACGAAGATTTTCAAAACTATCTCACTGAAAATGATAAGAAAAAAGTATTTGAACGCATCGAAAAACACAAAAAATTACACCAAAAACAAATAAGTAAAAATCGCAATACAAATGATTATGAACGTTAAAAAGTGCAGATCAATTCTGCACTTTTTAATTTATTTAATTACTCAATCATTCCAAACCAAGTTAACGCATCGATGATAGCTTGTTCTTTTTTGGGTGGACAATTTGGAACTCTTTGATTTTCTTTCTTAGAGTGATTATAGTTCTCTCGCTCGATTATCCCAAGTTTCCTTTTTACTTGTGCAATGTTAAGGGTAGATACTTTTAATTCAAATTTTCTAAAGACATAATCTTTGATTTCTGAATAAGTGGCATCCTTCTTGACAGAAATATCTTTGAGATCTTCTTCATTGATTTCAAGATCAATATGATGGTTGATATCTCGTTTGGACAATTTCACAACCGCCTCAGTTCGTGCAGTATGAGGAAACATATCAACGGATTGGATATATTCAACCTTATAAGCTTTTGTCAGCTCAACCAAATCTCTGGCTAGGGTCGAAACATTGCAGGATACATAAACCATTTTAGCAGGCTTGTATTCCAAGATCGTTTTGAGTAGTTTTTCATCTAAGCCAGTTCTTGGTGGATCAACAACTAGGGCATCCGCTCGATAGCCATCCCTGTACCACTGGGGAATGATGTCCTCAGCCTTACCTGCTTCGTAGTGGGTATTGGTCAGCCCCATCCGTTTGGCGTTGGCCTTAGCATCCTCGATGGCTTCAGGGATAATATCCATACCTCGAACAGACTTGACCTTTCTGGCAAAGGCAAAGCCAATGGTTCCCACCCCGCAGTAGGCGTCGATTAGGTCTTCATTACCTGTTATATCCAAAGCTTTGACAGCCTCACCATAGAGAACTTCCGTTTGTTGGGGATTTAGTTGGTAGAATGCCCGAGGTGACAGGGAGAATTCATAATCCAAAACAGCCTCTTCGATGGCCTGTTTGCCCCAGAGAATCTCCGTTTTTTCACCGTATATATCACTGGACTTCTGTCTATTCCAGTTTAGAGCAACAGTGACAATAGTAGGAAATTGCTTGGTTACTTCTTCAATGAGTTTGGTCAGATTGATCTGGCAGGAGGTGACAAAAATAACCTGCACCTGACCAGATTGACGGGCTCTGCGAACCATAACTGTACGAATGCCCTGCTCCTTACGCTCGTTGTAAATAGGGATACGGTGCTTGGTTAGTAGGTCAGCAATCCTATTGATAATTTTCTGGGTTTCCTTGTCTTGGACATAACAGTCTGTAATACCAATCAGGCGATGGGAATTTTCGGCGTAGAGCCCAGCTTTGACTTGCCCCTTGAATGAACGGGTTTGAAACTGTAATTTAGCCCGATAATGGCTTGGCTGATCCATTCCAATGGTTGGGGGAATGAGGTAATCCTCATAGCCTGCTGGCTTAAATTTCTTCAAGGCTTGTTGGAGCAGGTCTTGCTTGAAGTCCAGTTGCTTGTCATAACGAAGGTGCATGATTTGACAGCCGCCACAGGCTTGATAAATGTCACAGCTTGGTTTGACCCGGAATTTTGATTCTTTGTTAATTTTCAGTAGCCTTGCTTCCACAAAATTACGTTTAACAGAGGTTACTTGACAATAGATTTCTTCCCCCTTGAGGGCACCAGGAACAAAGACTAGCGTTTTTTGATAAAAGCCAATACCTTCGCCATTGATACCCATTCGCTTGATTTTCAAGGGAATTCGTTGGTTTACTTGTAGATTCATATTATTATTTTACCGAAAATTCCTGTATAATGAAAGAATGAGAATTACAAAAATCGAAAAGAAAAAACGGCTTTATCTCTTAGAAGTCGACGGACAGGAAAATATCTATATTACAGAAGATACTATTGTTCGCTTCATGCTCAGTAAGGACAAGGACATCACAGAAGAGGAATTTGGAGCCATTCGGGATTTTGCCCAATTTTCCTATGGAAAAAATTTGGCCTTGTATTTCATTTCTTTTAAGCAGAGAACGAGAAAAGAAGTTCTTGATTATCTGGAAAAGTATGAAATTAGCGGGACAGCTGCTTTAAAAATTGTTGCCAATTTGGAAGAAGATAAATGGATTGATGACAAAAACTATGTAGAAACCTATATCCGTCAGAATGGCTTGAGTGGTGACAAGGGACCGGCTATGCTTCGTCAAAAATTGATGATGAAGGGAATTTCGAAATCAATCATAGAAGATGGACTGACTGAGATTGATTTTTCAGAGCTGGCTGAAAGGGTTGCAGAAAAGTTATGTCGAAAGTATCAATCCAAGTTGCCCCTGCGAGCTTTACAGGATAAGTTGGTTCAGGGGCTGATGGCTAAGGGGTTTTCCTATGAGCTTGCCAAACAGAGTATTGGTTCATTAGAATTGACCTCGGATGAAGAGAATGAAGCAGATTTAATTGCCAAGGAGTTAGACAAGCAGTATCGGAAATACAGTCGAAAATATGAGGGATATGAGCTAAAACAACGTTTGACACAGGCTTTAGCCCGAAAGGGATTTGATTTTGATGCAATAAAAACAGCCCTTCGTGAATATCTCTGAGAAAAATTTTCGCCTAGGTTGAAAAAATATGGTATAATAGTCAAGATAAATTGTAATAGTAGAAAGTTGGTAACAAAGTGAAATTACCAAAGGAAGGCGACTTTATTACTATTCAAAGTTATAAACATGACGGTGAAATTCATCGCACTTGGCGTGACACCATGGTATTAAAAACAACGGAAAATGCTATTATTGGGGTCAATAACCACACCTTAGTGACTGAAAATGATGGCAGACGTTGGGTAACGAGAGAGCCAGCAATCGTTTATTTTCATAAGAAATACTGGTTCAATATCATTGCAATGATTCGAGAAAACGGAGTATCTTATTATTGTAACCTAGCAAGTCCCTATGTTCTTGACAACGAAGCACTCAAATACATCGATTATGATCTTGACGTCAAGGTTTTTGCAGATGGTGAGAAAAGGCTTTTGGATGTTGATGAATACGAGCGACATCGTAAGGCTATGAAGTATTCTGATGATATTGATTTTATTTTGAAGGAAAATGTCAAGATTCTGGTTGATTGGATCAATAATCAGCGAGGTCCTTTCTCTCCAGCCTATGTCAATATCTGGTACAAACGCTATTTAGAACTGAGAAGTAGATAAAGTTAGAAAAGAAAATCCTGTTTTGCAGGTTTTTTTCTTACCATTTAAGAAGGAGTAGAGCATGGCATTTAATCAAACCAATGGTCGTTACGCTAGTTTTGGAGTTGTAACTTCACTTCCTGGTGAAGTGATCGATAGTTTCTGGTTCTTTATTGATAATTATTTAAAGGGTGTGATTCCATTAAAAAATGTGATTCGCTTTTCAATCAAAAATAGGAAGGGAAAGATTACGCTAGTCTTTTCTCAAGAGGGCTATAAAAATGCTATTGCTCTGGATTTGAACAGTCGTTTTGATCCCTTTTACCCATCGACTATTTTAGTGATGGATAAACAAGGCAAGGAGACCATTACTCTTCCTGACGAAGTGACGCTTTTGTAGTTAAAACACCTTGTTAATATAATAATTTTGTTGTACAATAGAAGTGTGAGATTGTCGACAAGATAGGAGGTCATTATGGTTCATCTCAAAGAGGAAAAACCATTGTATTTACAATTGGTAGATGAGTTAGAAGTTACTATTCGTGAAAGAATGGCCCCAAATGATAAGTTGCTTTCTGAGCGTGAATTAACCCAAGTCTATGGGGTGAGTAGAATTACTGTTCGTTTGGCTTTGCAAGAGCTCGAAAAACGTGGTTTGGTATATAAAAAACATGGTAAGGGGACCTATGTTTCTGAGATTTCAGAACGAGCTGTTGATTTGTCGCAGGCCTATAGTTTTACTGAACAAATGAAAAAAATTGGTAAGATTCCCAAAACATCTATTTTATCGTTTCAGATTGTACAAGCAAGTGATTATATAGCTCAACATTTACAGATTTCAGCAGGTGAAGAAGTTTATGAAGTGGAACGATTACGTCTTGCAGACGATATTCCAATGATGCTAGAAAGAACCTATGTTCCAATTTCTTCATTTCCAAATTTGACAGCTCAGAGAATGAAAGAGAAGCCTCTTTACGAAATATTTCTAGAAGATTATGACCAGGTTATTCGACTTGCAGATGAGGAATTTTATGCCAGTATATCTCTTGATCATGAAGCAAAAATATTAGGTATTCCAAATAATAGCCCTGTTTTGCATTTGATTAGAAAGACGTATAATGTGAAAAATCTGTTAATCGAATTTACTTTTAGTATTGCGAGAGCAGATCAATTTCGCTATAAGATAAGTCATCAAAGATAGGTAGAGATACCATGGTCATTTGGTTTATTTTTGATAATATGGGCGAGTGAAAAGCTCCTATCAATAAGAGAGTTGTAGTTTGAAACATCTTTCCAATCTAGATCAGCCTTGAGGCTGTTCTAGCTAACTGCATTTTTGTGGTAAGTATGGTTCGCTCAATACTTAAATCTTGTATTCACAGTTCTGTACTTCTACCTAAGGCCAGTTTTTCAGCTTCTCAACATTGGTTTTTGGACCGTATTCCCTAAAATACTGATTTGATTAGCCAAAATCTATCTCTTATCTAAAGCACTTTACTTGTG
Source organism: Streptococcus suis (assembly GCF_002964045.1). GTDB lineage: Bacteria > Bacillota > Bacilli > Lactobacillales > Streptococcaceae > Streptococcus > Streptococcus suis_U. The sequence continues at coordinate 7,552 of NZ_POPB01000405.1, forward strand.
AATACAGGTGTTAAACTTAAAAGATTTCCAAGCAATTTCTGTGAATACTTATTAAGAACTAAAAGATGACAACAAAAAAACGGGCTCTATAATTTCTGTAGTGGGTAAAACCACCGTGGAGATTATGGAGCCTTTTTGAGTGTAGAAAAAAAGTCCCATATGACCTATAATGAAAAGCGACCAAACTACTCATTAGAAAGGGTCCATATGGAACAACTAAATCTTATCACAAATCTTCTCAGAATTAAAGACAAAAATATCACTATCTCTAATGAATATGACCTAGGAACTCACTTAGAACTCCACGGTCACTTGGATTACACAGCCCCTAAATGCTCAAAATGCAAGGGACAAATGGCTAAATACGACTTCCAGAAAGCCTCTAAAATCCCCTACCTAGAAACTGCTGGTTACCCGCTACTTATCCGCCTTAGAAAGCGTCGCTTCAAGTGTAAAGAATGCGGAAAAATAGCGGTCGCTGAAACTCCTCTTGTCAAGAAGAACCACCAAATCTCTGTCGCTGTTAACCAGAAGATTGCTCAATTACTCATCGAAAATCAAGCAATGAAACATATTGCACACAGGCTATCTATCTCAACATCATCAGTTATGAGAAAACTCAATGAGTTCAAGTTTGAAACAGATTGGAATGCCTTACCTGAGGTGATGAGCTGGGACGAGTATGCCTTCAAAAAAGGGAAAATGAGCTTTATCGCTCAAGATTTCGACTCCCTAAATGTCATCGCCATTCTGGACGGAAGAACTCAAGCAACCATCCGAAACCACTTTCTACGCTATCCTAGAAAGGTTAGAAATCGGGTCAAAGTCATTACCATGGATATGTTTAGTCCATACTACAAATTGGCTAGACAGCTATTTCCCAATGCAAAAATTGTACTCGACCGCTTTCATATTGTTCAACACCTTAGTCGTGCTATGAACCGTATCCGTATTCAAATTATGAATCAATTCGACAGAACATCGCAGGAATACCGAGCCTTGAAACGCTACTGGAAATTGATACAACAAGATAGCCGTAAAATCAGCGATAAACGATTTTATCGCCCTATGTTCCGAATGCACTTGACTAACAAGGAAATACTGGAAAAACTCCTGTCTTTCTCCGAGGAACTACGACAGCACTATGAACTCTATCAACTTCTCTTATTCCATTTCCAAGAGACAGG
>NZ_POPB01000406.1 GCF_002964045.1 Streptococcus suis
TTTCTAAAGGATAAAGACAAGGTTTTAAACGCTATGGAATTGCCTTATTCCAACGCCAAACTGGAAGCTACCAATAATCTCATCAAAGTCATTAAAAGAAATGCCTTTGGTTTTAGGAACTTTGAAAACTTTAGAAAACGGATTTTGATTGCCTTGAACATAAAGAAAGAGCGAACCAATTTCGTCCTCTCTAGGTGTTAGCTTTTCATCTACCCACTACAGTTGACAAAGAGCCATAAAAGAATTCCCCTGACGGTTGTCTATCGTCAGGGGTTATTTGTTATTTCCAAAAATCATCAAAAATTGTGATTGGCAGGTGGCGTTTATGGGCTGTTTTGTTCCACCATCCTTCGATAATGGTTTGGGCTTGAGGGGCGATGGTTTTGCCTTCAAGATAGTCATCGATTTGCTCGTAAGTCACTCCAAGTGCGACTTCATCAGCCAGACCTGGCTTGTCTTCTTCCAAGTCTGCAGTAGGAACTTTGAGGTAGAGTTTTTCATCTGCCCCCAGTTCAGCTAGAAGCTGTTTTCCTTGACGTTTATTGAGGCGGAAAAGGGGCAGGATATCTGCGCCGCCGTCTCCGTGCTTGGTGAAGAAGCCGGTAATATTCTCGGCAGCATGGTCGGTTCCGATAACCGCCCCCTTGTGTTCACCGGCAACTGCATACTGGGCAATCATACGCATGCGGGCTTTAGCATTTCCCTTATTAAAATCAGACATAGCAAGCCCATTTGCATTGACTGCAACCACCATGGCATCTGTTGATTCCTTGATGTTGATGGTTAAGCTGACATCTGGTTGGATAAAGGCTAGGGCTGCCTGGGCGTCAGACTCGTCAGCCTGCACACCGTAAGGGAGGCGGATAGCGATAAATTGGTAAGAGTCGTCACCTGTTTCCGCCCGCATTTCTTCCATAGTCAACTGGGCCAAACGACCAGCCAAGGTCGAATCTTGTCCACCAGAAATGCCCAAGACATAGGTTTTCAAAAATGGGTGTTTTTTCAGGTAGTCTTTGAGAAAGTCGATGGAGCGACGGATTTCTTCTTTTGGGTCAATGCTTGGCTTGACGCCAAGTTCCTTAATGATGGTTTCTTGTAGGGTCATAACATACCTCTCTTAAATGGCTTTAGCCTGACTTTGCTTGCGAATGCGGTTGATAATATCCATCTTGTTGTCCCAGACATCCTGAGCCAAATCAACTGGATAGAGCTGTGGATTGAGAACCCGTTTGTATTCATCCCAAAGCTTGTCAAATTCCTGATTGGCATAGGTCTGAATGTCCGCTAGGCTTGGTAGTTCATAAACCTGTTTGCCCTCTTCAAAAATTGGAATGAGAAGGGGACGGGCATGGAAGTTTTCCACGGTCTTGTTGATGTAGGTATAGGTTGGATGGAACATATAAATACTGTCCATTTGGCTAACATCTGTGTCCGCAAAGGTGATATAGTCGCCTTCAGACTTGCCTTTTTCTTTTGAGGTAATCCGCCAAACTTGTTTTTTACCTGGCGTTGATACTTTTTCAACGTTGGAAGACAGTTTGATGGTATCTCGCATCTTTCCATTTTCCTCTTCAATGGAAACAATCTTATAGACAGCTCCCAGGGCAGGTTGGTCATAGGCTGTAATCAACTTAGTACCCACTCCCCAGACATCAATCTTGGCCTTTTGCATTTTGAGGTTGAGGATGGTATTTTCATCCAAGTCGTTGGATGCGTAGATTTTGGCTTCTGTAAAGCCTGCCTCATCCAACTGTTGACGGACCTTTTTGGAAATATAGGCCATATCACCAGAATCAATCCGTACTCCTTTGAAGTTAATCTTATCGCCCATTTCCTTGGCAACCTTGATGGCTGCTGGGACACCGATTCGTAGGGTATCATAGGTATCTACCAAGAAAACACAGTCGTGATGGGTTTCAGCGTAGGCCTTGAAAGCCTTGTAATCATCGCCGTAGGTTTGGACTAGGGCATGGGCATGGGTACCAGCGACAGGAATGCCGAAGATTTTTCCTGCTCGAACATTGGAAGTGGCAGAAGCGCCGCCGATAAAGGCTGCGCGGGTGCCCCAAATGGCAGCATCCATTTCTTGGGCACGACGGGTACCGAATTCCATTAGAGGTTCGTCTTCAATGACTGCCTTGATACGACGGGCCTTGGTAGCAATCAGGGTTTGGTAGTTGACGATATTGAGTATGGCTGTTTCAATCAACTGGCACTGGGCAAGTGGGCCTTCAATCTGCATAATGGGCTCGTTGGCATAGACTAGGTCGCCTTCCTTGGCAGAACGAACGGTCAAGTTCATTTCTAGATTTGCCAAATAATCCAGGAAATCCTTAGGATAGCCTAATTCAGTCAAATAGTCAATATCTGTCTGGCTGAAGCTGAGATTGTTGAGATATTCTACCACACGCTCCAAACCTGCAAAGACGGCATAGCCATTTTTAAAGGGCTGAGAACGGAAATAGACTTCAAACACGGCATGTTTGTTGTGTATGTTTTGATTAAAATAGACCTGCATCATATTGATTTGGTAAAGATCGGTATGCAGGGTTAAACTGTCATCTGTAAAAACTGTCATAGCTTTCTCCTTTATTCTTTCTATTATACCAAAAAAATCGAGCTAGGCTCGATTTAGAGAGTGATATTGATGACTAGACTGGCCAAAAATAGAAAAGGTACATAAGGAAGGGATTTGGGTTTAAAGATGAAAAAGATGGCCAGACCTAGGATGGAACTAAGCTGAATAATCCAAAGAATTTCTGTAAAGCCAAACAAAAGTGATAGACTTGCCAGATAGAGAAAATCTCCAGAACCGATATTGAGTTGCCATTTTTCAGTCAGATAGGCCAGGAGCAAAAAAACACAGAAGAGCCAGTTGAGCTGGGAGAGAATGAGGGCTACAAAGGTAAAGAGTAGCCAAACAGCAAAAGGATATTCCTGATGTTTGATGTCGTAAATGGTCAAAACTAGTCCTGCCAAGATGAGAATGGTTTCGGTTAGGTTTAGGACTTGAAAATGACAGAGCAGGACAACTAGACCAGCTAAGAATTCTAGTCCCAGATACCAGTAGGGTATTTTCGCCTTGCAATAACGGCATTTGGATTTTGTGGAAAGTTGGGACAGGATAGGTATGAGATCCCAAGCTTTTAGCCGTCGCTTGCAGGAATTGCAGTGACTAGAGGGTGCGATAATGGACTGTTCAGGGAAACGGTCGATGACCAATCCCAAGAAGGAGCCGATAGAAGCTCCAAGGAAAAATAGGATAATTGTCTTCATACCTATTTATTCGCAAATGAGTGAGGAAAATGTGATATTTTTTTATTTTTTTTTACAAAATTTCGATGCTACTCTGGACAATACCAAAGGTAATGAGAGAATTTCGTATTTTTGCTTTGGTCTTGTCTGCTACAGCAGGATTTGTTAGTGTCACCGTCACCGTCGCGCAATGTTCATATCCATCCATGGTCCAGACATTTAGCTGAGTGATTTCGTGAACATTTTCAAGAGTCAGGAGGACTCCTTTCACTTCTTCAAGATTTACTCCTTGCGGACTTGTTTCAAGTAGAATCTTGACATTATTCCAGGCTTTTGGTAGGGCTTTGGAGAGGATGAAGATAGCAATACAGAGCGAGAGTAGTGGGTCTAGAAAGTACCAATCAGTAAATTGAAGAATGATGGAAACAATGATGACCGCCAGCCATCCCAAAATATCCTCTAAAAAGTGCAAGCTGAGAATGGATTCATTATGGCTATGTCCATTTTTTACAATACGGGAAGCAAGGAAATTGATGATGACAGCGATAATCCCAAGTGCCAGCATCCCATCTTGATTGACAGGCTGGGGATGGAAGAGATTGGGAATGTTTTCCACAAGGATCAAGCTGGAGCCGATAATCAGAATACTAGAAGTCAAGAGAGCGGCCAAAATATTCCATCTCTTGTAGCCAAAGGGATAAACCTTGTCAGCAGGCTTGTTGGCATAGGTTTGCATGATGGCAGAGCTTCCGATGGCGAGGGCGTCGCCCAAATCATGAACAGCATCTGCTAAGATAGCGCTGGAACCAAAGAGCCAGCCAAAGATAAACTCGATGATAGAAAAGCTGAGATTGAGGAGAAAAGCGATAAATGTATTTTTAGAAGATGACATGAGATTCCCTTTCTGTGTTATACTGTTTATAGGTTTATTATGCACTGTAATGGGCCGAAAAACTAGAAACAAGAGAAACGGTTTGTCTTTTTCTGAACAAATTGTTTGAAATGTACGAAAAATGGATAGACGAATTGCAAAAACAAAAAGAGCTATTTTTCAGGCTTTTTTGACCTTATTAAATGATAAAGGTTATGATGACATGCGCGTGCAGGATGTTATTGACCTGGCAGATGTGGGGCGTTCCACTTTCTATGCCCACTATGCCAGTAAAGAGGCTCTTTTGGAAGAACTTTGTCATGACCTCTTTCACCACTTATTTACAGGTCGTGAAGATGCGGATGTGAAGACTTTGTTGGCTCATATTTTCAAACACTTTCGGACCAATCAAGATCGTGTTGCCAGCCTTTTGTTGTCCCGCAATGCCTATTTTCTAAGAGAACTGGAAGCGGAGTTGAAACACGACATTTTTCCAAAAGTGGCTGAAGATTACATGCAGGATAAGAGAAATCTTCCAGAGGATTTGCTGGTGCATTTTGTTGTGACGACTTTTGTGGAGACGGTCAGCTGGTGGCTCCAGCAACGCAAAAAGGTGGACGAAGCCACCTTGACCGAATATTATGTAAGATTATTAGCTTAAGGAGAGAAGATGCTTAGACCTTTACACATGGCCCATGCCTTTTTAGATGAGATATTAACAGACCAGGACCTAGCGGTCGATGCGACGATGGGAAATGGGCATGACACGCTATTTTTAGCCCAACGAGCAGGAAAAGTGGTGGCCTTTGATATTCAGGAACAAGCCCTGACCACAACGGCTGAAAAACTAGAAAAAGCTGGCTTGACCAATGCCCAATTGGTTTTGACAGGACACGAAAACCTAGACCAGTATGTGGAGGAATGCAAGGTAGCCATTTTCAATCTGGGCTATCTTCCTTCGGCGGATAAGTCAGTCATCACCCTACCTGCAACCACCCTTCAAGCTATTGAAAAAGTTCTTGACAGACTGGTGGTTGGTGGTCGCCTAGCCATCATGGTTTACTATGGTCACGAGGGTGGGGCGGTTGAGAAGGATGCAGTCTTAGACTTTGTCAGCCAGCTAGACCAGACCGTCTTTACAGCCATGCTCTACAAACCACTCAACCAAGTCAATACCCCCCCATTTTTGGTCATGGTGGAGAGATTAAAATCCAGCTCAAACTAGGGCTGGATTTGTTTTTTATAATATCGGCTTAATGAACAATCTTCCGTCACCCAAGTCAATCAATTCTACCTGATTGCCATAAAAATCGCCGAGGAGTTCAGGTGTCAGGATATCTTGTTTTGCTCCCTGTGCCAAGACCATACCATCTTTGAGCAGGAGGACATGGGTGAAATGATCAGTGATTTCTTCGGCGTGATGGGTGACGTAGATAATGGCAGGAGCCGTTGGGAGTTGACAGATGTAGTCAATGTGGTGGAGCAGGCGTTCGCGAGCCAAGAGGTCTAAGCCCACAGTAGCCTCGTCCAAAATCAAAATAGCAGGCTCTTCCATCAAACTACGGGCAATGAGTAGGAGTTGGCGTTCGCCCTGTGACAAACTAGCATAGGTACGGCCGATCAAGTGCTCAGCTTTGATGGTTTTGAGCATGTCTATGGCTTCATCCAACTCAGCTTGACCGTATTCACGGTAAAGGATGGAGGATTTGTATTTTCCAGTCAAGACAATCTGCTCAGCTGTCAAATCAATAGGAAATCGTTCGGCTAGAAAGGAGCCGACGACCCCAATCTTAGTGCGAAGGCTAGGAATATCGCCCTCACCAAACTCCACTCCTAAAACAGTTAGGTCACCAGATGTCTTCCAAAACTCAGCCATTAAAATACGAAGGAGGGTTGACTTTCCAGCCCCATTGAGCCCTAAAATAGCCCAACGCTCGCCTTTTCTAAATTCCCAGTTGATGTTATTTAAAATCGTTTTCCCCTGTCTCTTGTAGGACAGCTGTTTCATCGATAGTATCATGTCCAATTCCTTTTCAATTTAAAACGAAAGTTCTATAATGAAGTTAGCCACCTTACCTTAGTCAAGAATTAGATGTTTCACTATATGTGAGTAAGTTGATGTTTTCATTTGATAACAGGCTTGAAGCTGTTAGGCTAGGTGGCCAAGGCTAATCATAGCCTTGGTTTAGCTGAAAAAACAGCTTCAAGAGTTCCTGTTGTCAAATGAAATGTGATTTAAGGTATAAGAAAACACCTCTGTGCTATACTTGTTGTTCACCACAAACACAAGGAAAGGCACAGAGATGCAAAAGTATTATACACCAAAAGGGAAACATTTGACAATAGATAACCGTCGCTTGATTGAGCGGTGGAAGAATGAAAATAAGTCCAATCGTGAAATTGCAGGCTTGTTAGGAAAGGCGCCTCAAACGATTCATAATGAAATCAAGCGTGGGACAACCTTACAACAAGTGCGAAAAGGGATCTACA
>NZ_POPB01000407.1 GCF_002964045.1 Streptococcus suis
GAGCGAAAAATCAGTGTCTTTTAGTCTTAACCGACCGACGAAGTAGACACCAAATCATAAGATTAATTCCAAATAAAACTGCTGAATCTGTCAATCAGGCACTTAGGTTACTAATAGCTGAGTATCATATTTTATCAATAACTGCAGATAATGGTTCGGAATTTAGTCGATTGGTTGAAGTGTTTCCTGAGGAACATATCTACTATGCACATCCCTACTCTTCATGGGAAAGAGGTTCAAATGAAAACCATAATCGATTGATTCGGAGATGGTTACCTAAAGGAACCAAGAAAACGACTCCGAAAGAAGTCGCTTTTATCGAAAATTGGATTAACAACTACCCTAAAAAATGCTTGGACTACAAGTCGCCAAGTGAATTTCTTTTGGGTGGCTAACTTCAACTTGAAATTTGGGAAAGAAAAGCCAGATATCATTTTATTAGGTGGAGATATTTTTGATGATGAACTTTCTGACAGAAAAACTCTAGAATTGTTAAGTGGGCTAGGAAAATTTAATCATACTTACTATGTGTCAGGTAATCATGAAATATGGAGTGATCGATATGATCAGATGCTGGAACATCTGAGACAACAGAATGTGGTCGTATTATCTGGAGATAGTAGTAGAGTTGATGTAAGGGGGCAGTCCATCACTATTTCAGGCATTGATGATCCTGAATATTTTCAAAAGTATGATACTAGTGAGAGTTTGCTAGACCAACTTGAAGACATAAAAGGGAAGCAAATAAGCACTGACTTTCAAGTTTTACTAGCGCACCGACCAGAACTAATTGATACTTACCAAAAGTATGGATTTGATTTAGTGTTATCTGGTCATGCGCATGGAGGACAATGGAGAGTGCCTTATTTGGTTAATGGTGTATTTGCGCCTAATCAAGGTTTTCTTCCGAAATATGCAGGTGGTTTATATGAAGTTGAAAATTCGTATTTTATTGTAAGCAGGGGTCTGGCCAAAGAATCTACACGAGTACCACGATTTTTTAATCGCCCAGAAATTATCATCGTAGATCTTGTTAATCCGTAACTTCACTTCTTTCTAATTACTCAAAAACCCACTGACTTTTAATGAGCCAGTGGGTTTATTACTTATCCGAATCAAAATCTTATTTCAAAAAAGGTAGTGATTCGACTGATTTGTACTGCAATGTAATGAAAGTACATCTTTCAAAAATCGCTTAAAATCAAGGTTTCTACCGTCTATTGACGTGTAGTGAATCCCTATTTCACCTCAGTAAGGGTCTAATAATATCTATTTTAGCTATCGAAAGCCTTGATATAGCAAGACTTTTATGAATTGTACTCAAAAGTGTAGAGAAAAATGTAGAGATAACTTAAGCTGTTAATTTAGCAACTTTATCAAGATAAATATTAACTGCTTCAAATTTTCGTTTTGGAGCGATTTCTGCATAGGTATCCATAGTAGTGGATATAGACTGATGCCCCATTCTAGTTTGTAATTCTTTCCAGTTTGCTCCTGCATTCAACATCAAAGAAGCATGAGTGTGACGGAATAAATGAAAACCATAATCAGGTAGTCCAAGTGAGGATAGACGTTTCTTAAGTGTGGCACGCTCATTTCTATCACACATATAATTACCATAAATTGTTGGGAATATTAGGTCGGACTTAGGCAATCCATGCTTTTCAAAATAAGTATTCATCTCGTTATGAAATTCGACGAGTGAAGCAATTGTATCTGAAGGCACAGGAATTCTCCTATTTCCTGCATCGGTTTTGGGAGTTGGTTTACAAACCATTTCCCCCTTTATTCCTAACTTCTTATTCGCTCTTTTCCACATCAGAGTCTTATTTACAATAATTTCGCTTGTTTCTAAATCCAAATCATGAATTTCTAATGCTAGTAATTCATTGATACGGCAAGCTGAAGCGAGCAGAGTGTTACAAATGACTTTAAATCTACGATTAGCTCGTGTATCTGGTAAATCTGACAAAAATTTTAACCAATGTGATAAATCGTCATCATGAAGTACCATAATTCGTTTTTTATTGGCTTTTGGCTTTGGAGGTATTTTAACAGTGGATACTGGATTTTTTGACAGTCCATAGCTCGTTATTCCGAAGTCGAAAATATCGCTCAACTTATGAGTCACAGCTCCGAAATCTTTTGCACTTCCTTTCTCTGCTCTTTTTACCCCAGATTCAACAGATTTTTTTGCCTTTTCAGCAAGCTCATTAACCCATGATTGGATTTCAGAGGATTCAATTTTATCCGGTGTGTATTCTCCAAATCTTGGAATGATGTAGGTGTCAAGATAACCTCTTACTCGATTTAGTGTATTAGCAGATGTAACCCAATTTTGATAGTTTTTAAACCACTCTTCAGCAAGCTCTTCTAAAGTATTAATTCTTATAACTTCTTTTCGGGTGCTTCCCCGCTCCTCGAAATCCAGTTTAGCTTGAATATACTTTCTATCCAATTGGCGAAGAGTTTTAGCGGTAATGGAGGTAGTGACTTGCTTTCCTGTTTTTTCATCAATACCTAAGTAGACACCTCGCAGTACATACTTGACTTCTCCGTTTTTTTTAGTTTGCTTCAATACTTTTTTGTTATTGTGAATAATTGTTTCAGATTTCATAACACCTCTTTCATGCAGGTATTGAAAAAGGCTAGAATAGACTCTCCTCTTCTAAATTTAGATACTTCTATTCTAGCATTTTTCAACTAATTTTCCAAAAAATCAACGATATCTGAAAATTTATAATAAATTGTCCTAGTACCTTCAAATGGAGGCTCAAGACGTTTCAAACCTTTACTTTCCCATTTCTTTAATGTATTTGGTGAAATTTGCAATTCATGTAAAAGCTCTTTTTGTGTTAATAATGGAAGTTGACGGCTGGTTTGTTTCTGTAAAAGTGTCGTCAAAATTTGTAAGTTCTCTTCAATTCTATTTAATTGTATATTTTCCATCGACTTTAATCCTTTCTTGATTTTTTATTAATCTGTACTTCTCTCAGATGTTTGCATTTAATAGACATAACGATAAACTACATTTCATTTTTTACTATCTGAATTATTCAATCTTTATATTTTGGTTCTATCGTATTTTCTATTCGTTTAGTATTCAAAGCGAGCCAACGTTGTTTATAAATTTGATCAATTGATGACTTTTTCGTTCTCTTTCTACGAAAGTTATCATAAAAAACCTTTCTTTTTTCTATTGGATATTGTCGTAGATAAATTGCTTGAAAACTATTATCATTACTACTTTTTTGTGGAATATATTTTTGAGAGTTGTTCTCATCTAGAATTTGTTCCATAAATTTTAGAAGTATAAGTGTTTGCCACGTTGCCATAATTGAAAGAGGATATTCATCGTATTTTGACCTTTGCATAATTTTTGTCAGTATATTATCTATTGTACGACTTCGATTACCTCTTCCTTTCAAGTAATTTAGTTCTAAATAAAGTATTATTTCTTCATCTAGAAGTACACTTGTCACATTTTCCAATGGTTTTCTCAGTAGTTCTAAAAAAAATTGTTCAATGTAGTCATTTGGATTGGATTCAAAATATACTTTCTCAATCAATTTATCTGTATCTCTAACGGATTTTTTTATTGATTTGATTAAATTTTCATACCCGTTCTTGATTATACTTTTTAAGTATGATTGTATATGCTCAGCACTTAATTCAAATAGTTCGTTTGTGCCGAGGAATTTTTTGACATTTGATTTTTTTAATGTTATTTCAAATCTATATAATCTGAAACCATGATCTACATTTTCTTCCAAATATCCATCTTTTTCGCACTTAGCAGTTTTATCATATGTGACAAAAGTCAAATTGTATCCTTCTTTGCTACTTAGAATATGATGATCTAATGTCGAATCAAGTATTGGATATGTTTGTTTGTCTGGCTGTTGATGTGAAGATAGGCATCTGTGAAATAATAGTCGTGTGAATAAATTTATTCTATTTTTTGAAGAAAAAGTAAAAGCTAATTCAATAGAATTTATTATTACCTCATTATTCGAATAGAGTTTTATGCTGATACCAGTTTTTAATTCAATTATTTTTAGAGAATTAAATAATCGTTCCTTTATTTCCTCGATATTTGAAGTCTTAATATTTATTGAACCATTGATTAGTTCAAAATTACATTGACACGTTCCACTAGTATTTATATTATTACCAGCTATTATGATTTTTCCGATTTCAAATTCTTTGATTGTAATATTATTTACTTTACCTTGAATAAAATAAGTACTATTAATCATTATGTTTTTTGGATATTTTTTTCTATATACATTTAATATTTTTTTATCAACGAATACTTCAGCTTCAAAAATTAATGTTATTTTATCGATTCCTACTGTCATTGCGTTATCTTTAAAATTTGCTGCTATAATCTCATACGTTTCTATATTTTTTTCTTTATTATTTTTGGATAAATTATTTGTCATTTTTACTCCTTTTTTTGTTACAAAAATTATGCCACATTGAGAGTTCAAAACCGTATAATTTTTTCAAAAAATCAAGATTTTATTTTTTTCTCCTCAAAAGTTATTCTCGAATGGTCGTATGTGTCGAAGTTTTCAATAATTGCATTAAAGCAAAAGAGGACTATATAATGGATTGTTGGTGTATGATATTCCATAAATATAAATGCTGACGAAAAAGAAAATACAGGAGTTTATCCTAGTATTTTCTCAGTTATTTATGTTATATATTTACAGTTCTGGCCAAATAATTTTTGATAATATTCCAATATCCTACAAACTATGATAATTACTTTAGAGATCTATTATTCTCCTCTTTTGATGAAGAGAATAATTTCTAAGAAGGCTGTTGTCATAAGGTTTATCTATTTTTTTGTTTAAATAGAATATTTAAAATACGTACTAGCGCATACAATTTATTAATGTTACATTTGATAGTAGTTGATGGTTCTTATGTATATTTAATAAATGAGTTAACATTAAGCTCCTTAACTAATACAAAAAAGAGAATGCTTCAAAATTTTTGACTCATCCTCTTTTTTTCTTTCTTTATTTATTCGTTCTCAATTACAATATCTTCTGCAATCAATGTTTCAAAATTAACTATTTCCCCCTCAATATCTTTTTCAGTTGAAATTGGTAAAGCATAAATACATACTTTGTCACCAACACTTAAATTTATATCATTTACACGCATCTTCTTGCTATACTGAATTTTTACTACATTCTCATTTTCATCTTTAACTGTAACTTCAATCCAGATGGAATTGTAATTTACTGATCTGTTAAGAACAGTTCCATAAACAAAAAACTTTGCAAAATGCTTTGGGAATGCAAATCCATTCGACTTTGATAGGTTGAAATAATTTGATATTTCCGTTTGCACTACAGTTAGATTATCAGCAAAATAATGTTGATTCTTAAATTTATTCGAATTAATAACATTGTTCAAATGTCCTTCGATGTAAACATTCGTACCTTTAATTGGATATAAAATATTTGGATCATATCTGAGTGTTAAATATGTATGTTTACGACCTGCACCATTTCGAATGAATAAGATAAATGATGGTGCGCAATCTTTATCGTTAATTTCAATAATTTTTCCTCTTGCGAAAATAGTGTTTCGGTTTATGTTTTGTAGATTATTTTGATTCCTCATATTATGTCCTCCATTACTTCAATATTCTACAAATACATTATGTCAGAAACAATAAATCAAAAAAATTGTTACAAAATGTAATTTGTTACAGTAACAGATAAACGCCAATGTGATAAATTTAAAACAGATACAGCCATTAGCGCTAAACGGTTATATTCGATTGGCATTCCAGAGGAAATAGCTTTTGATTTATTTGACCCACGCAGAACATAAAGTTCGTCGCGTAGGTCATAAATGAAGTTTCTACGCTGTTTTTCGTATTGACTTGGTGATTCATTTTTTAATTTCTGATGTCCTTCTTCCCATTTTTTGATTAGGAAATTTGAAAGTGTGTGTTTCATTTTTGGGTTTTGTTGAATCTTTTTAAGGTAGAAGAAGTAGCTATCTCTTGAATGTTGAGCACGTAGCGCATGTAAATTAATCTGGTTATTCATCTCTTCTTCTTTGAATACTAATTCGTTTTTCCCGATTCCTTGAAAAGTTTTCCTTACTATTTCAGCGTCTTTAGGCAATATATATTGCATCTGTTTCTTTCCCCCTTTTCCCCTTTTAACATAAACATAACAATTGCCATATTCATCTTCTTTAAAATCTGAACCAGTAAGGTGTTTGAGTTCGTTACGACGAATTCCAACGACTTTCTGAAAGTTTAAAAGGCGAGAGAAGCGAGAGTTCAATTCTTGTTTTTTCCCTTGTTCATTAGCCTCATGTTTTCGTCCTCTAACTATTTTATCGCTTGTTCGTTTTTGTTTTTTGATGCGATTGAGGTTGATTCCGGAAGCTTTTGCGATTGGAGCGAGGTATGTATGAATAGTTGCTGCGGTATATCCTTTTGGATCATTTTTTAAATCGTCGTGATATGCTTGAAGAACTTCTTCTGTAATATCAGAAATTTTCTTTATTCCATTTACCTTAGCCCATTTTACAAAACGTGTTGCGGATCTTTTGTAAGAAGTTCGTGAAGTATTATTTGTAACATCTTTTGTTGCTGCGACGAAGATATCGTGCTTTAATGAATTCCTCTTTCGTGGCATTTTTTTCTCCTTTCTTTTTTTTGCTTATTACTGTTAAATTGCCTCCCACCCTTTTTATTGAATGAGCTGGGTATGCTCTTGAAAATATACGCTGAGGCTGCCTGATAGAACTAGCGTTTTAGAATCAGATTCAGTATTCACCGTCTCTTTTCTTGATATTTTCAAATGTCATTGAACTGGTTATTTCTTAAAACTGATATGTAAAGCCCTTTGTCAAGTAAAAACAATCGAACTGATAAAAAAATGAAAAGTATCTAGAAAGAGCCTAGTTCTTAGCTTCGGGCATTGGCCACTCTGATATT
>NZ_POPB01000408.1 GCF_002964045.1 Streptococcus suis
TTTTTCTCTTGGAAATGGAATAAGAGAAGTTGATAGAGTTCATAGTGCTGTCGTAGTTCCTCGGAGAAAGACAGGAGTTTTTCCAGTATTTCCTTGTTAGTCAAGTGCATTCGGAACATAGGGCGATAAAATCGTTTATCGCTGATTTTACGGCTATCTTGTTGTATCAATTTCCAGTAGCGTTTCAAGGCTCGGTATTCCTGCGATGTTCTGTCGAATTGATTCATAATTTGAATACGGATACGGTTCATAGCACGACTAAGGTGTTGAACAATATGAAAGCGGTCGAGTACAATTTTTGCATTGGGAAATAGCTGTCTAGCCAATTTGTAGTATGGACTAAACATATCCATGGTAATGACTTTGACCCGATTTCTAACCTTTCTAGGATAGCGTAGAAAGTGGTTTCGGATGGTTGCTTGAGTTCTTCCGTCCAGAATGGCGATGACATTTAGGGAGTCGAAATCTTGAGCGATAAAGCTCATTTTCCCTTTTTTGAAGGCATACTCGTCCCAGCTCATCACCTCAGGTAAGGCATTCCAATCTGTTTCAAACTTGAACTCATTGAGTTTTCTCATAACTGATGATGTTGAGATAGATAGCCTGTGTGCAATATGTTTCATTGCTTGATTTTCGATGAGTAATTGAGCAATCTTCTGGTTAACAGCG
Organism: Streptococcus suis; assembly: GCF_002964045.1. Taxonomy (GTDB): domain Bacteria; phylum Bacillota; class Bacilli; order Lactobacillales; family Streptococcaceae; genus Streptococcus; species Streptococcus suis_U. The sequence continues at coordinate 670 of NZ_POPB01000408.1, forward strand.
ACAGAGATTTGGTGGTTCTTCTTGACAAGAGGAGTTTCAGCGACCGCTATTTTTCCGCATTCTTTACACTTGAAGCGACGCTTTCTAAGGCGGATAAGTAGCGGGTAACCAGCAGTTTCTAGGTAGGGGATTTTAGAGGCTTTCTGGAAGTCGTATTTAGCCATTTGTCCCTTGCATTTTGAGCATTTAGGGGCTGTGTAATCCAAGTGACCGTGGAGTTCTAAGTGAGTTCCTAGGTCATATTCATTAGAGATAGTGATATTTTTGTCTTTAATTCTGAGAAGATTTGTGATAAGATTTAGTTGTTCCATATGAACCCTTTCTAATGTGAGTTTCGTCGCTTTTCATTATAGGTCATATGGGACTTTTTTTCTATACTCAAAAAGGCTCCATAATCTCCACGGTGGTTTTACCCACTACAGAAATTATAGAGCCCTTTAAAGAATGATTGGAGAATACATGACTGAAATTACGAATTTCTTTAAAGAACAATACATATCAAAAATAAAGAATGAACCTGAATTATTCATAGGTGTTGAATTGGAGTATCCAATTGTCAATAAAAGAGGCAAAAAATCCTCTATAATGGTTGCTAAGGAGCTGTTTAAATACTTATCAAGACTTGAAGGTTTTGATGTTGTACAATTTGATGGTGAAAATAATCCAATTGAACTTATACATTCATCAGGTGATGTTATGTAACCGCCCAATAACAAAGTATATTGAAAAGGCTCCAAAGTCCTATCGACTCTGGAACCTTTTTCTATTTACATGCTCTCTTAATTTTTTCCTTCCATGGCAAATAAGCCTCCAGCACCTCCTTTTTTGCGAGTGTCTCCTCATTAGGTAAGTGTTCTAGAAGATAGTTCATATATTTCTCTGCATCAAGTCCGTGTCGCTTAGCTGTTTCTAAAAGACTCAAAATGACAGCTGTTGACTTGGCTCC